>CAUSWS010000019.1:0-12337 GCA_963535265.1 uncultured Campylobacter sp.
TATGGTGTCACGGGGGAGACTTGAACTCCCGACCTCCGGCTTATGAGGGTTTAAAAATAAACCTTGTGTAAGCACCAAAAAGACGGCACACAGCCAGTTTCACACTAGGTATCTGCTACATTTTGCTACAAAGTTATATTGCATAGGTAACAAAGATGCAATATCTAGTCAAACGAAATGGTATATACTACTTTAGAGTAGCTATCCCACTATATCTGAGACCTTATTTTGGTAATAAAACCGAATACATAACCTCCTTCCTCACAAAACGCTTTGATACAGCAAAAAATCGTGCTAAGATCTACTCTATAATTTTTAACGCGATCAAAAAGGCATGGAAGATGAATTTGAGCAGCGAACTTATAGAGCACTTGGTGCTTATGCTTTTAAAAGCCAAGGAGGCCAAAAGTATCAAAGAGCATGATATGCTTGGCAGATATATAAATTTAGATGGACTACTATCACTAAATTTGTTTTTAAAACAGAGTTTAAAAGAAGATAGCTTGCCCAGTGTGATATCAAAAGAGGTTGATGATATCTGCAAAAAGCTATCTTGTACTGACTCTCACACTAAAAAGCTTCTTGGCAAAAGAGTGCTTGAGGCAACGATAGATAACATAAATCACATATCATATAAGATGTGCAAAAACCAAAAGCTACTAAATGATAAGCAACAAGCATTTGTGCCACTTGGCAAAAAGCATAAGAGCGAAAATTTAGATGATGGTACCAAAGACGAGATAGCAAAATGCGTTAAAGATAGTAACTTGCATAGCTATCAAGACGACATAGAGACTTTAAAAAGGCAGGATTTGGTGCTGCCTTTTACTAAAAAGTCCTTAAAACACTCTATTTGTGAGCTAAGAGATGCTATAAATGAGCTAGCTAGGCAAAAAGGAGCACTCACACAAAACGATATCTTAAGAATATTTGGTTGTGAGCTATCGCCAGATGGAGATAATGAGCTAAGCGATGATCTAAAATTTGGATATGGAAATTTAAATGATCCTACCTTTGGTGGTCAAGTGAAGCTATATAGGGCAGATAAATATGAAGATAAAGGCATAGTTTTAAGTGACATTGAGACTAAAGATCTTGCTTTGAATGATACAAGCGATGCTAGTGGTATGACTTTTAATGAAGCTATAAATTTCTTTCAAAAGCTCTTCTCTAATAGAGCTAAAAGCTTTATATCGCAGCTAGACTCAACTACTAAAAATGAGAGTAAGGCTGGCATGGTCACGCTAAAGAGCGCATTTGAAAACTATGTATCAAATACAAGCATTTCAAACAACTGGAGTGATAGCACATTTGGCCTTGTTAAACATGTAGGACGGCTAATATCTATGAAATTTGGCGATGAGCTAGACATCAAAAAGATAAAAAGAGATGACTTGCTAAATTTTAGAAATATCTTGCTACAACTACCAACCAAACTCTCTCAAAATAGTCTCTATAAAGATAAGAGCATAGATGAGATCATAGCTTTGGCAAAGGATAGACCAAAAATTTCTAAATCAACTATCAAGAAGTATATTGTTAGAGTTAGTGAGTTTTTTAAATACTGCTACGATAGCGACTATATAGATAAGAACCCAGCTATAGATCTACAAATAAATTTAAACCAAGATGACGTTACAAATAAAAATCCTTATGAAGATAGTGATGTAAATGCACTTTTAGATATTGTTAGTAAGATTAGATCAAGTGGTGATACTAAAAGCCAAAGGATTAGCAAAGATGAGCTATTTTTCATTACTCATATAGCAGCTTACTCTGGCATGAGACTAAATGAGATAATACAGCTAAACACAGATGATATAGTTGAAAAATATAACATAGTATGCTTTAGTTTAAATACAAAAATAGATGTAAAAACAGGTAAGAGCAAGACTTTAAAGACTAGAAACTCTGTAAGGATAGTTCCTATCCATTCTAAGTTAAGTAGCATTGGGCTGTTTGAATTTATAGAGAGTAAAAAGAAGCTAGCTAGGGAATGTGGCAAAGCAGTTAGGCTATTTAATTGTGATAATAAAGACTTCTCTGAATATTTTAGAAAGAAGATCAATACTCAAGTTATAAAAGATGGTGATAAAACAAGGACGTTTCACTCATTTAGACACACTTTCATAAACAAGCTCATCCAAAGTGGCCAAAGAGCTGAACATATAGCTGCTCTGGTAGGACACGAACAACAATACAAGATCACTATGAATACTTATGGCGAACCAATAACTCCTAAAATTCTAAAGGATCTAGTTGAAGAGATAAATTTTTATCAAGGAGGGGAAGAGTGAGTGTAGTAAACTATTTAAAATGATGGCATTGTTGGCATAAATAGTAAAGATTGATTTATAATTTAAGGTTATTTAAGATTCTAAAATTATGTTTAATTTTATGGCTTTTTAATATTTCGCCATATATTCTTTGATTTATCTTAAACGGATCAATAAACAACGAAAAGCATAACCTAAACCAGCTTGCATCTATATATTGTATTTGCTATCAAAAAGCTATCTTTTATTTTATCTGGGCGAGGATACTTTTTGTCTGACAAGTCAGACAAAAGACCTCGTTAGGGATGATCCCTAAAACCCTATCTTCACGCTCTTTTCTTCATTTTTTAGTGCGACTTCTAGCTCAAGTCTATGGCAAAAGTCATCGCCATTTTTTATAGGTCTAAATTTAGCTTGTCTTCTCACGCTGGCAAAGTCTCCAGGCGCTAGTAAGCCCAGACTTGAGACCTTATTGCTTGCGTATTCATCAAATTTGACTTTTAGCAACGCGCACTCTTTTTTAAACAAATTTCTTGCTTGCTCTGGTAGCAAGTACCCAAATTCAAGCTTTAGATCAAATCTTCTAAGACAGGCTTTATCAAGATTATCTATCAAATTTGTCGTGGCGATAAAGATGCCATCAAAGCTCTCCATTTGTACAAGCATCTCATTTACCTGCGTTATCTCCCAGCTTCTTGCAGCCATACTTCTATCTTGCAAAAAGCTATCTACTTCGTCAAAGACTAGCACAGCATGTTTTTCTTTGGCTTCTTTGAAGGCTAGTGCTATATTTTTCTCAGTTCCTCCTACAAACATAGACAAAAGATCGCTTCCTTTTTTGATGATGATCGGCTTTTTTAGGCTTTTGGCGATAAATTTAGCGTAAGCGCTTTTTCCAGTTCCAGGCACACCGTAAAGACATATCCTTGCGTTTTTACTTACTTTTATGCCTTGCATTAGCTCGTTTAGATCGCAGTCTGAGTTTACGAAATTTGGATCGTAGCTACTTGGCAGATCATCTCTTGGATTGTAATCTCTTATCTCTTCGTAACCTTGTGCTTTTAAAGTGTTGTTTATTACTCGCTCAAAAGCTTTATTTTTGTCCTTTGTGTTTAAATTTGAGACTACTACGCTCGCATTGCTGATGAGTGCTGGAGCAATAAAGTCATTTTTGGCCAGCTTTTTTATGAGCTTATTGTCTATCAAATTTTCGCTATATTTTTTTATGATCTTTGCTCTTACATCTTCAGTTGGTATGCCTATCTCTATGGCTAGGTTAAACCTTCTAACCACGGCCTCATCCATATCAAAAATATTATTTGTTATCCAGATGGTTGGCACCTCGTTATTTTCAAGAGATCTATTTATAAAGGCTTTGCCGTACTGTCTTTTTTCGTCATTATTTGTGTTAAATATATCCTCTGCTTCGTCATACATCAATAAATTTGATCCAGTGGATAATACATTTTGTGCAAGACAATACGATCTTATCCTTTGATGCTCATTTGCATATCCATCTCCGTCATCATAAGCTACTTCATAAAGCTTCAAATTTAGCTCACTAGCTATCACTTTGCTAAGCTCGGTTTTACCAGTTCCTGCTGAGCCATATAGGAGTACATTTACTCCTTTTTGTTTTTTACTAACGGCACTTTTTAAAAACGAAAGTAAGATTTTCACATCTTCTTTTATGTGTGGGTAGTTTTTTGTGGTCAAATTTGTCTTGCTACATGGCTTTATCGAGCTTTCAAATATCTCGTCCATGCTTTCGCATTTAACAAACAAATCACACATAAAGTTATTGTTTATGACATCGATTTTATATTTTAGGTTATGCACATTATTTTCTAGCTTTATAATCGAAGTCTTGGCAAAGATTCCATCTTTTCTAAAGGCTTTTTGAACATCACCGAAACGTAAATTTAGTATCTTTGAGATGGCTTTTGTGGCTTGTATGTTGTTTAGATCCCCTAGTAAACTGCAAGCATTAGATATCACTTCGTAGTTGTACATGATCGCAACAAATCTCAAAATATCTCTCTCGGCACTATTTAGACCTAAATTTGCTTGAAGTAAATTTAGGTTTTGTTCAAGATCTTTTAGCTCGCATGAAATTTGACTTTTTTCAAGAATTTCAAGTCTGTTTTTAAGATTTTGGATATCTTCTTCTTTAGGCTCTTTTGCCTCGATACCCAAAAACTCTAAAACATCGTCACATCTGCTTCTTAGCAACTCTCTTTCTCCTCCGAGATCAAAAATAGCACGAAGTGTCCAAAGTGTCGTAAGCTCATATATCTCGCTATCTACGTAAAAAATCTCTTTTTCCATGACAAGCTCCTTTTGCTTTTGTTTGGAGCTATTTTACTCGGCATAAAAGACATTTTTATGTCCATAATTATAAAAATTTGGGGAATTTACTAAAAATAAAAATATCTACCCATAAAACTATTTTCTACTGACAACTTACAGGAAGACTAACATACGTTATTTGTAATAATTTATTACTAACTTTACTTTTTATAGATGACTATTATGTTTTGTTTAATATACATTTAAATAAAATAGCTTAACAAATTTTTAATTTTAGTATAAAAACAAGACATCAAGAGTCCAGAAAAATAGGTAATAATTACATTATATATTTTATTAGACTACGTAATTTAAGGAGAAAAAATGGCATTTGAAAATTATGAAAATGCGTTCAAAAAATTTAATGAAATATTTTTCAAAGATAGAAAGTCTATTTTTACCGGCAAAGAAGTTTTAACTGAACAAAATTTGGATTTTTTAAAAAAGAATTTTGTTCAAAATCCGGATGCGACTAAAGATAAAAATTTTGACATTAAAATTAAAGAGCAATTTGAAAAGGCAAACAACGATCAAAAAGACTTAATGGCAAATATTATTTGGCTTTGGAGATTGCCCCCTAAAAAAGTAATAGATAGAGAACAATACTTCAAAAAATTCTTTGAAAATTTAGAATTACATGTAGAAATTAAAGAGAATCTAGACCTTTTAACTGATTTTGAAGGATTTGCAAATACCGGAACATATTATAATACAAACAAATTTAATGAACTTGTTTATATCATAGGATTTATTGAAAATTGGATTAAACCAAAAATAACAGACACCGAGAAGATAGATTTTTTAAAAGCCAACAGTAGCATTACAGTTGGCAATCAAACTAAGTCGGTGTCAATGCGCAATGCCCTGCTTCATCTTTTTGATCCAGAAAATTATATGCCAATCATAAGTAATGCTCATAAGGAAGCTATTGTAGCTGCCTTTGAGAGTAAATACTGTGAAAAAGACACTGATGATCTTGACGAGAAACTAAAAGAGATAGGAGATAAACTTAAAGACGCTCTAAAAAATGAGAAAAACTTAAATGAAAATATTTTTTATGATGATAGAGTAAAAAACATATGGAGCGGCGGCATAGACTTTGAGTCTAAAAATATCATCCTTTACGGTGCTCCGGGAACTGGCAAGACATATCAAACGAAACAAACTATAGAAGCAAGAAAACTAATAGAGAAAAATCATGAATATAAAATAGTTCAGTTTCATCCAAGTTATAGCTATGAGGACTTCATGGACGGTGTAAAGCCAACTGGCATAGAAAATGGAGCAATGAAATTTGAGCTAAAAAACGGCGTATTTAAGCAGATGTGCATAGATGCTTTTAAAAATTTACAAGATAGCAAAGATGGCAAAGAAAAACTCAAAAAATATTACTTTGTAGCCGATGAGATAAATAGAGCTGAACTTTCAAGGGTTTTTGGCGAGCTACTTTTGTGTCTAGAGGACGATAAAAGACTAAGCTTTGACAAAAAAGGCAATCTTCAGGGGATGCTAGTCAAAACAGCAAATTCATCGCTTTGGGATAATGAAAAACACGCTGTTTATGTAGATGAAGCAGGCGAAGGTTATTTTGGAGTGCCTGAAAATTTATACTTCATCGGTACGATGAATGACATAGATAAAAGTATAGATAGCTTTGATATGGCACTTAGAAGAAGATTTGTTTGGAAAAAGTATAGTTGTAATTATGATGTGATAGTTGATCGCTATTCGGATGAAGATAATGTAGAAACGTATATCAAGCTTTGCAAAGATATAAATGATAATATAACTAACGACGAAGGTTTGGGATTAGATGATAGTTATGAACTTGGACATTCATATTTTCTAAAACCAAAGAAATTAACTAAGAGCGAGATAAATAAACTCTGGAATGAACACATAAGTCCACTTTTAAAAGAATATCTAAGAACTCAGTATAACGGTAAAGAGATACAGGCTCATATCGAAAAAATAAAAAAAGATTTGATAGACAAATATGACAATAAAAATAAATGATAATTTTTTCGGTAATTACGAGCAAGATAAAAAACTAGCAAAGAATAGAGAGAAAGAATTTATCCTAACTCTAAGCGACTATGTGGCAAAAGGCGGTAAATTTCTCTCTTTTTTGCCAGACTCTCAGGGCAAAGATGACGAGCTTATTATTAGCACAAGGATGCAAGATGATGGGCTTTACGTACAAACTGGAAATTTCATAGGAAGCTTTAGCCATAACGGCATAGATATAGAGATAAACTCTAGATTTTCAAATAAATTTCTAGAGCGGATGCTAAATTTTGCAAATGATATTTATATAGACGACGTATCGCTTGGCAAATCCATAGATGCTAAGGAAAATTTGTCAAAGATCATCATCTACTACCTCTTTATACAAACGCTAGAGCGTGCATTTTTGCTAGGACTGCCTAAAGGGTATAAAGACAAAAGCTACCACGAGGCAAAGGTTATGGGCAAGGTAGATGTGGCTAAATTTATAAAAACCGATATCCCATTTGGCGGTAAAATATCTAGCACAAATAGAGAGAGGCAAGATATAGGCGATATAGTTTTGGTTTTGTATAAAGCACTAAAAATAGTACAAAAAGAGGCTAAAGAGTTGATAAAACCAGTCGTAAATGCCCTAAACTATCTATGTGAGATAAGAGAATCAAGACTCGTAACGCCCAGTGTCGTGCACAATGCCTTAAATTCAAAATCTCTACATAACCCAATCTACGCTCCATATAAAAAAGTCTTAGAATACGCAAGTCTTATCATAGAAAATGAAAAAGCCGGCATAAAAGGCACTGGAAGGCAAAATTTAGGTTTTATAGTAAATGTAGCTGAGCTGTTTGAAATTTATATGCGTAAGCTTTTACAAAAAGAGTTTAAGGACTGGAGTGTAACTAGTCCAAAAATAGAGCTTTATAAAGATAAATTTTTTGCAAGAAAGATCATACCAGATATAGTTATAGGTAGTGGCGATAAGGTGCTTGTGTTTGATACCAAATATAAACGCATGAATATGCAAGGTAAGGATCAATACGGACTAGGCGACGTTGATAGAAATGACTTTTTTCAGATAAATACCTATATGAGCTACTATCAAAACCAAGGCAAAAACGTAATAGCTGGCGGTCTTTTATATCCTATGGATAAATTTAGTAGGGATGGTTGCCATAGCCACTCTTGGTTTGATAATTTAAATACCAAATTTATAGTAGATGGCATAGAGCTTGCAAATTTAAGCGAATCTAGCATAGAAGAGATCAAAATCAAAGAAAATGAACTTATCTCTAGAATGAAAGAGTATCTTTACTAGATCGTCTATCTTGTGCCAGTATTGTAGCTTATGCCAATACAAAAATATAGTAAATTAGCCACCAATATAACTATTGCAGGGATTTTCATCCCTGCTTTTAGTACAGCAAAATTTCACCTATCTCAAGCTTTTGCACTAGACTAGCACGATCTTATATTGTAGAGGTTCATTTTTACTATAAAATGTTATTTATTTAAGAACTTAATTAATTCATCTTTAAAATGGTCATCATCATACTCTTCACCCTGAGCATCATATGATAGTTCAAAAGAGACATTACCAACGTACGCACTTACACTTGACATGAATGAAGTAGGTTTTTTAGTGTGAGCTTCGATACTTAGATTTACCGGTAAAAAAGAGTTTTGGTAAGCAAATTCACTTCTAGTAATAACACATTTTTCATTTAGGTATGAATTGCAAAATTCTAAAAACTTAGCTCCTAATTCATCTGCTAGCTCTCTTTGTGTACTAGCTAAATCTACAAACTGCTCAATTAATGGAGCAGTTTTAACAACTTTTTTCTTTGACATTTTTTCTCCTTTGTTTTAATTTTTTGTCAAGATATCTTTGTGACATGTGAAATTATAACAAGCAAAATGGACAAAAAATGTCTATATTTAGAAATTTGAATAAAAAATTAATCGCTTTTTGTCTTGCGCTTTATTTATCTTTTATGTGCTTAAGTGATGATATTTATAAGAAGTGTGTGAAAAAACAAAATGTAATATGTTTTGCAAAAAGCTAAAAACAACCTTGCTTTGTTTTTTTGATCTGATTAAACTCGCTACTGTTTTTAGCTTATTTTTCTTTAAATTTCATAGTATTCATCCCAGCAAAGTGTCATATCAACAGAGCCTATGCGTAATATATCTTTTATCTTACAGATATGCGTGTTGTTTATAAAGGCTGAAAATAGATAGCAAAAATATGCCTTATTATCAAAATAGACAGAGCTACCAAAATATTCATTGCAGTTTTGCGTCCAGCGGCTCTTTTGTTTGCTCATTTCGCCAGGAATGATTGGCTCGTTAATGATAGCTAAGAAATTGTCGTCATTTTCATCATAATCTGGATCGTCTTCGCGCAAATAAAAGACCAAACGAAATTCCATAGCATAATCCTCGATAAATCCACCATCAACCCTTGCTTTTAGCCTGTTTTCAAGCATTTTTACATCTCTTATTAGTATATCTTGATAGGCAGCTAGCGCTTTATTTATTTTTTCTATCTGCTCCCATTGATCCTTATTAGCATCAGAAATATACTCTCTTTTCTTGCTACACTCTAGCTTTTCCAGGCAAAGATCTATAGGCGTATAGTCATACCATGAGCGAAGCTTACCTTCCATCCTGTCGATAGTCAAAATTTCATCCCAGCTAAGATCTGTATGGTCATATAAGCAGTGGTAAAACCAGCAGTGCCACTCAGTAAACATCTCATGTGTTGGCCAGTTTCTAAATTCATTTTGATTTTCAGTAAAAAAGTAGTCATCTATGAGTTTCATATACTCCCAATATCGCATAAGAAGTTTATCTTTTGAATAAAAAGAGAGCAGTAGGCTACATTCATGATCCCATGCCTCTTTTATATCTTTTACAGAGATGTTTATCTGTTTTGCATGTGGTACTACTCGGCGTTCAAAATCATAAAGCCTTTCGTTTATGCTATTTAGTTTTTGCCTTTGCTCCTTTGTAAATTTTTTCATTTTTGTCCTTGAAATTTTGAGGAATTATAATTACAAAAACAGACAGATTGCGTCTAAATTTATGTATTTATATCTTAAATTTGCTATTTGGTTTTAGCATTTTTATTGCGTATTTGATCCAGTCTTTGCTGTGCCCTTTCTTCTACTTTCAAGCACTCTTCATCGTATGCATCATTATCTGTCGGTAGCTTTTTAGCTTTTTTATAAAATTTCTTACATACCAAACTATACTTATCTATCTCGCTTAATCTATCTAGCAAATTCACAAACCTTTGCCTTTTCATGCCTGAGCTTAAAGCACTTTTTATGGCTGTTTTGATCTGTTTTTTACTAAGTATATTTTGCTTGCAAAGCAAGAAATAATCATTTATCTTAAATCTTTTTATCTGTTTTACGATGATCTTTTTAGCAAGCTTTTTATCGTTTAAATTTTCATAGGCGCTTCTAGCTATATAAAAATATCCCCAAGGTTCTTGAGGCACTTGTAGCGCCATTTTTAGGATCGTTTTTATTATCTTTTGCCTATTTTCGCTATCTTCAAGCTCAAAAGCTAGCCTTGCCAAATACAAATACTCTCTCACATCCTCACATTTTGACAAGATATCATTAAATTCACTAGAAAGCAGTTGCTTTGGCTTTACTGACGATATAAAATCACTAACTTCCATATATGGCCTAAGACCCCAAAATTTTTTCATATTTGCCCCACAATTATTTTTATCCATAACTTTTAGCTTAGTCTCTCAGCCTTAACTATAAAGCTAACAAATGGATAAATTTCCGAGCCATTTTTATAATTTATCTCGTATTTTTCTGGCTTATCAAGTTTCCATGTTATGACATAGCTTGGTTTTGTAGATATTTTACAATTTTCATCGTAACAAGCATTGTTTAGCATATTCGCATATTCTTGTGAGGTCGGACTTAGCGCGTCCATATTATAAGAGTCTCCCCTTTTTCGTAAAAATGTTGTAACTACCATTAATGCTATTTTGTAGTCATTGTTATCAAGATCAAGGTAGTTATCTCCTATGCTATTAAGAGTTATATCTGAAATTTGTTCAACAGTCTTATTAAATCTTTCTTGAGCATATCTATATAGGTAATTTTTATCTAATCTATCAAAAAAGTGCTTAACCTCAATAAAAAACATACGTTTATTTCTTGATGTAACGACATCGATTCGTCTTTTGCAGTTCTTTGCATTAATATCTACTTTAGAAAATGGATCCTCAAGCCAAATTCCATCAGTCAAAGAATGCAAGACAGGCACCAAAGATGACATTATGGAGCGTTCGCTGTAAACAAAATGAAAGTTTTTCCATGTTTTAAAAGCCCTTAGCTCTTCTTTTGCAAATTCTTGCATGATCTCTTTTAAAAAGATCGTAAGACCCTTATCCTTCTCGTCCATATTATTTACCCAAGCTATATCTAAATCCACCACATCTCCTTAAATTTGATCTACCGCGTCAATTATACCGCTTTTGGCTATCTCGATTGTCCATTTTTTATCTTTAAATATCCACAAAATATCGGCTGCTGCATCTAAAATTTCAACTTTAGTTTTGGCTTTTTCTACGGCTTTTACAGCGCACTCTTTTGCTAAATTTGGATTGATATTTTTTAAGTAGCTAGCGACCCTCATATAACTAGGATCAGGCAATTTAAGTAGTTTTTCATAAGCCATAGCTAAAAGCTTCTTATCGCCAAGCTTTTTTAAGATATCAAGCACAAAAAACGTTTCTTGCGGATCTGGCAAGAGTTCGACGGCTTTAGACAAAAGCTCTCCTGCGTAAAATTTATCTTTAAAATCTATCATAACGCTACTTGCCACATAAGCATAATCGGCCGCGGTTTTGGCATAAATTTCGCCGTCTTTATAAAGTTCTAATATCCATCTTTGCTTACCAAATTCTTCCGCCATATCATCTAAAACATCGTAGAATTTATATAACTCTTTCGTCTCTCTTAGCTCACTTAGATATTCGTCTTTACTTTTATACTCTTTTGAGGCCACGACACTTTTTGGCTCTTTTTGCTTTGGTTTTATGCCGAGTGCTTTTAGCTCGCCCTTGTCTTTTATAAAAACGTGAGCATAACTTAGATAGAAGTCATGTTTGTCTTTCTCTATGCACTTTTTATAAAATTTATAGGCAAACTCATCAAAGCCTCCTATTTGCTTTAGTTCTAGTGCCATATCGAGATAAAAATCCGCCTTAAAATCTGTCGTCGTTAGTGCGTTTTGCAAGAAATTTTCGACTTTTTGCCCGCACAAGACTTTGATCTCTATAAAATTTAACATATTTATAAGGCAAAGCCCGTCTTTTATGTTGTTCTCTGCCATAGCCAAAAGCTCCTTGCACCACTTTTTAGCTCTTAAGGTTTTGTATATTGCTATCGCCAAAAAAGAGTAGTCCATGCCACTTTTACAAAAGCTTTGTGCGATCTTGTAAATTTTTATCGCAAGGCCCCTCTTTTTGCCTTTAAAAAATACTGAACGAGCCAGATCGTCGTACTCAAAAAGATGGTGATTTACCCTCAGGCAAAGCTCTGTGTGGTTTTGCAAAAGCCAGTCAAGCTCATCTTGGCTTAAGTTTTTTGCCAAATTTTCCAGCATCACATTTTCGTCTATAATATAATCCGCATAGTAAATCCTGCAACATCTGCAACATTTGTGAATGC
>CAUSWS010000020.1:0-12269 GCA_963535265.1 uncultured Campylobacter sp.
AGCATGTGAAAATTTATCACAATGGCAACGTTGTTTTGGGCGATTTTGTCGAGATTGGCGCTTGCACGACGATAGATCGCGGCGTCTTTGAAAGCACAATGATCGCAAACTACACAAAGATAGACAATCTTGTTCAAATAGGCCACAACTGCGAGCTTGGAAATGGTTGCCTCATCGTCTCACAAACTGGACTTGCTGGCTCAACAGTGCTAGGCAGAAACGTCGTAATGGGCGGACAAAGTGGTTCAGCTGGACACGTAAAAGTGGGCGACTTTGCTCAGATCGCAGCACGCGGAGGCGTTAGCAAAGACCTACCTGGTGGCAAAAAATACGCTGGAGCTTATCCGATAATGGAGCTTTCAGAGATTTTTAAAATCCAGGCTAAGATGATTAGATTTTTTAGAAAAAACTAAAATATTGCAATAACATGGCGATGAGATAACCATCGATAGCGATGGCGAGAAGATCATCATTAAGAAAAAATAACTTCAAATTTACTTGGCAGGTTGGATCAACTTGCCAAGCATAAATAAATTTAACTAATATCCTTATTTGATCTGTAATAAAATATAAAAAATAGCACGCAAAGCATCGCTATAAAGGCAAAGACTATCAACGTGCCATCTTTAAATGAGCTTAAAAACATACCATTTGTATTCATGCCAAAAAAGCCAGTGATGAAATTTAATGGCAAAAATAGAGCCGAAATGAGTGTTAAAAGATAGATATTTTTATTTATCTTGTCGTTTTTGGCACTTTGTATAAATGTATAGATGTCTTCAACCCTATAGGCATATTCGTTGGCTATGGTCTTAAAGACACTTGCTTCGTGGATGCTATTTTTAAGCTCTTTTTTCAGCCCTTGTTGCTCGCTTTGACAGATCGCAAGTGCTTCGTAAAAGTGCGAAATGCTATTTTGAAATTTTCTGATCTCATACTTTAAAAAGTGGTGCCTTTTTATAAATTTCTCAAAATTTCTCTGACTAGCATAAATTTTCTCATACTCGTTTAGCTCGTCTTGATGCTCTAAAATTTTATTTGCATATTCGTTACAAATCCCCTTAATAGCTGCTTCAAACGTGCTTTTATCGCATTCATGCTCAAGATCTTCTTTGTAAATTTTGCCATCTTTAAATAAAAATTTAAAAACTTGCTTTTGTGATGATGAGATGAGTGTGATGTAGTCAAATGCATCTCCATAAAAATATCCACAAAGTGCGCTTTTATAGCTCATCTGTGCTCCTTTTTGCGTAGAAATTTCGCTTAAATTTAGCAAATTCGCCGACCTCTATCGCCTCTCTCATCTCTTTCATCAAATTTAGATAGTAGTGCAGGTTGTGAATGCTTGCCAGCCTAAAAAACGTGAGCTCTCTAGCCTTAAAAAGGTGGTTTAGATAGCCTCTGGAGTAGCGCTTGCAGGTGTAGCACTGGCAGGCTGGATCGATTGGTGC
Organism: uncultured Campylobacter sp.; assembly: GCA_963535265.1. Lineage (GTDB taxonomy): Bacteria > Campylobacterota > Campylobacteria > Campylobacterales > Campylobacteraceae > Campylobacter_A. The sequence continues at coordinate 1,452 of CAUSWS010000020.1, forward strand.
GTGGTCGTTTATGAATTTAGCTGATTTTATATTTATCTTGCCAAAGCTAGTAAAAAGCGTGCCGTTTCTTGCGTTTCTTGTTGGCATAACGCAGTCAAACATATCAACGCCTCGCTCTACGTTTTCGACCAAATCTTCTGGTGTGCCAACGCCCATTAGATAGCGAGGCCTTAGCTCATCCATAAATGGCATAACCGCCTCAACCGTGTCATACATCGCCTTGTTGCTCTCACCAACGCTTAGACCGCCGATCGCAAGGCCGTCAAATGGCATTTCATTTAGTGCCTTGGCGCAAAATTTACGTGCCTCATAGTCGGTGCCACCTTGAACGATACCAAAGATATTTTGCTGCAAGCCAACGCCCTTGCTTTGCATAAATTTATGATAGTCAATCGCCTCTTTTGCCCATTTTATCGTCCGTTTTATGCTGAGACCTATCCTTTTTGGCTCAGCAGGCAAAGCCACTAGATCATCAAGTATCATCATGATGTCGCTGCCTAGGTCATACTGCGTGTCAAGGACGGATCTTGGCGTGAAGTAGTGCGTGCTGCCGTCGATGTGGCTTTTAAATTTTATCCCGCCATCGTCATTTTTGGTGTTTGATCTAAGTGAAAATGCCTGAAAGCCGCCGCTATCAGTTAAAAACGAGCGATCAAATTTAGAAAATCCATGTAGTCCGCCAAACTCACGCACGACCTTGCTGCCAGGGCGCAGATACATATGATAGGTGTTTGCTAAAATTATCTTTGCGTCTAAAATTTCACTCATATCAAAGGCGTCAAGGCTTTTAACTGCGCCAACCGTGCCAACAGGCATGAAAACTGGCGTTTGTATCACGCTGTGAGCGGTTTTTAGGACGCCGCGCCTTGCGTTGCCATCTTTTTTTATAACTTCAAATTTCATCTAAGTCCTTAAAATTTTTGATTTTTTATTTTAACAAAATTTATAATATAATCCAGAAATTTTAAGGCAAAGGAACTTTTTGCAAAAGAGAAATGATATCGTTTTTACCGAAGCAAACGGCACTGCGACCATAAAATTTGCAGGTGAGTTTAGCTACAAAGAGGCTAAAAATTTACAAAGCATTTTTAAAAAAATCCAAAAGCTTAACGGCAATGTTAAATTTGACTTTAGCGAGCTAAAGAGCATTGATTACGCTGTTTTGATCCTTTTAAAAAACACGCTAAATGGCAAGAAATTTGAGATCGTTACAAACGACGAAAAGATAAAGGCGATGGGCGATCTTTTAAATGACGAGAAGATCGACTTTAGATATATGCCACCGCACAATAGCCTAAATTTCTTCTCACGCTTAGGTGAGAAAATTTGCGAGGGATTTGTAAATTTGCTTGAGTTTGGCTCATTTTTGGGCGAGTTTGTGATAAAAAGCGTGAGAATTTTATTTAATCCTGCAAATTTAAGATTTAGAGAATTTAGCAACTACATAAAAGATGGTGGCGTAAATGCCGTTTTCATCGTATCACTCACCGCTTTTTTGATAGGCGTCGTGCTTGCTTATCTTGGCAGTGCGATGCTTGCAAGCTTTGGGGCAAGTATATTTATAGTTGAGATCATGGGCATGCTAACGCTTAGAGAGGTCGCTCCGCTCATCGCTGCTATCGTCGTGGCGGGCAGGTCGGCCTCTAGCTTTACCGCGCAAATTGGCGCTATGAAGCTAACTGAGGAGATAGATGCGATGAAGACGATGGGTTTTGAGCCCTTTAACTTCTTGGTGCTGCCACGCATCATCGCCATGGTGCTTTGCGTGCCTGTCATCATCTTTATAGCTGATAGCATAAGCATCTTAGGGCAGATGATCATTTGTCAAACTATTCTTGATATCAGCTTTAGCGACTATCTCAATAGATTTCGCGAGATGGTCGAGCTTAGACACTTTGCTGTTGGCATGATAAAGGCTCCGTTTTTTGGCGCGGTGATAGCGATCATTGGCTGCATGAGGGGATTTGGTGTTAGTCAAAACGCCCAAAGCCTTGGAGCGATGACAACCGTTAGCGTTGTAAATGCGATATTTTGGGTCATCGCGCTTGACGCCTTTTTTGCGATAATTTTTATGTGGCTAAAGATATGAAAGAGATAATAGTTGGAAAAAACATAACGACAAGTTATGGCGATAAGATCATGCATGATAATGTGAGCTGGAGCGTCAAAGAAGCTGAAATTTACGGCTTCTTAGGCGGCAGTGGTGCTGGTAAAACCACACTTATGAAGACGATGATATATCTAAAAAAGCCAAGCAAGGGTGATATATTTTTTGATGGCGTTAATATGTGGAAAAGTAGCCAAGAGGAGCAGCAAGAGATAAAGCTAAAAAGTGGAACGATGTTTCAGTTTGGAGCGCTTTATAGCTCGATGACGATCCTTGATAATGTGGGCGTTTTGCTCCATGAGTACTCTAAATTTAACAAGCGTCAGATCGATGAGATAGCGATGTTTTGGATACAAAAAGTAGGGCTTAAAAAAGAGGTATCAATGCTCTATCCAAGCGAGCTAAGTGGCGGTATGAAAAAAAGAGCCGCACTTGCAAGAGCCTTGGTACTAAGCCCTAGGGTGCTATTTTTAGATGAGCCAAACAGCGGTCTTGATCCTGTTAGCTCGCGCCAGATGGACGCACTCATAAAAGAGCTTCGTGATAGCATCGGTGTAACCGTCGTTATGGTGACACATGATGCCGATAGCATTTTTGATATTTTGGATAGATTTTTGATAATAGATAACAAAAAAATAGCCTTTGAGGGAGATATAAAAGAGCTTGAGCATCTTGAAAATAACCCGCTTGAAGAGCTATTTAAAATGAGGAAAAAGTAGATGGAAAATAGAAATTCTTATACCATTGTTGGCATGTTTTTCATAGCCTGCCTTACAGCATTTGCTATATTTATCTGGTGGATGACTAGCAAAAATAATACGAAAGTTGATTTTAAGGAGTATTACATCCATACAAGCGAGCTGCCAAGCGGATTAAAGGTGGATTCTACGGTTAAATTTATCGGCGTGCCAGCAGGAAGTGTTAGTGATATAAATTTTGTCGATGACAAAAACGCTCTTATAAACATCACAATGAAGATAAGAGAGGATCTGCCTATCAAGGCTGATAGCATAGCAAGCATCGAAGTTCAGGCTATTAGTGGCGTGGCTAGTATCAATATAAGCCGAGGCACAAAGGATTTTAAACCAGGCGATAAGCCTATTTTAAAGCTTGAAGAGAGCCTTCTTTCAAAGCTTGGAAACAACGCTGAAAACATCACTTTAAAGATAAATCAAACCCTTGATAAGGTTGATGGCTTTTTCTCAGCTGAAAATATCTCTCACATCGAGTCAATCCTAAGAAATATCGATAAATTTACTCAGGTTTTAACCGATGAAAATGGCTTAAGCGAGGTTGATAGCATCGTTAAAAATGTAAAAAATTTCACCGACAGCTTAAACAAAACAGACACAAAAGAGCTTGCTAAAAATTTAAACACGCTAATCGCAAGTGCAAATTCAGTTTTCAAATCAGCAAATTCGGCTGTCACTGGATATAGCTCGCTTCAAGATATCATCACTCAAAAGGTAAAAAACGGCGAGTATGACCTTAGAAACACGGTCTCTCCGCTTCTTAGAGAGGCTAGCGAGTTTTTAAATGGATTTGACAAGACGCTACGTGAGTTTAGAGGCGCGCTTCAAAGACTTGAGGACAATCCTTACGAGTTTTTCTTCACAAATCCAGTGCCAAATGACAAAGGAGATAAAAAATGAGAAATTTAATCTTTCTAGCGGCTGCATTTTTATTTTTTGGCTGCTCGCTAAAGACCGACGTGCCAATGGCAACTATGTATGAAATTCACTACTCAAACAAAGAGTGCTCAGCTGAAAACAAGCAAAAAGAGCTAAAAAATGTCTTCATAGAAAACGTAAGTGCCCTTGATATGGTCGATACTAGAAAAATTCTAATCGTCGCTGAAAACAATAAGATAAGATATTTGACAGACGCCAAATTTGTATCTGAGCCAAGCGAGATGATCTATAAGTCGCTTGTAAAAGGACTTTACTCAAACTGCGCTGCAAAGCCGATATTTTCGCCAAATGCAAAGGATCTTAGGCTAAAAGTTAGCATCATCTCACTTCAAATAAGAGGCGACAAGGCCGAAGTTTCGCTAGCGTATGAGCTATTTAACGCAAACACCTCGCTAAAATCAGGCATGATCACAAAAGAAATTTTCTGCCCAGATCCAAGCTCAAGCACCATTTTTGAGACGATAAACAAGGCTGCAAACTCAGCTATCGATACTTTGATCTCTGAAATAATCTACTAAAATTTTCTTAAATTTTTTGGCTGTGAAAGCTTAAATTTACAGCCAAAAATAGCTTATTTTAAAGACCTTTTGTTATAATGCGGCTTTAAAATACGGAGAATTAATGAAGAAAATTTTAATAATCGCTGGTGGAGCTTTTGCAAGAAATTTTTTAGATAGACTTCTTGGAGCAAAGTCAAATTTACACCACTACATCGTTGTTTCAAACGAAGATCACAGCCAAAAGGCAAATTACGAAAATTTCACATTTTATCAGTTTGATCCAACTAGTCTTTCAAAGCTAAAGAGCATAAGCGATGGCTATTTTAGCCAGTTTTGTATCGTGAGTGAGAACAAAAATGAAGCGGTTGCTGTTTATGAAAATTTAAGACAGATCAGCACAAAGACTGAGACCATTTTTATGAACTCGTGGGAGCTTGATGAAAAGTGTAAGGAGACTTTTGCAAGCGATAAGCATCTAAGCGTAGTTGATATAAGAGATATCGCAGCTTCTAGGCTCATGGACTATCTGCCAGATATGCCTGTATATGCTGATAATATCGGCTTTAGCGAGGGCGAGATCATGGAGGTTAAGGTGCCTATTGGCAGCTCATATATGTATCGCCATGTAAGCTCGATCGCTCAAAAAAGATGGCGGATAGCGCTCATTTACAGGGGCGCTGAGATCATCTTGCCAAAGCCAAACACAATGATCCAGCCAAGCGATATCTTGCTAATCGTTGGCGATCCAAACGTGCTTCAAAACGTTTACCGCTCGATAAAACGCGAAAGCGGGCAGTTTCCAAGTCCGTTTGGCAGCAACATCTACACGCTAATCGATATGAGATCAATGAGCAAAGAGCGCGTTAGCAAGCTCATAAAAGATAGCTTATATGTGCATTCAAAGCTAAATAACAAACGCCTTATCTTTAGAGTGATAAATCCGACTTTAGGCGAAAATTTAGAGACGCTAAAGGCGATAAAAGAGAAAAATATCCTTGTTTTGATGGATTATTTTAATAGCGATAATAAATCGATAAAAGATGACGTTTTAAAACACGACATCGGACTAATCATAAGTGACGATAGATACTTTTTTAAATTTCAAAAGCTATTTTATGAGCTTAAAATCCCAGTACTAAAAACGGGCAAAATTTTGCTCTCAAAGATAAAAGAGGGCGTGATACTGGGCGATCAAAGCCAAGAGGTGGAAAATCAATCAGCTGTCATTACAGACTGCTGCGCGCAGCTTGATTTGGAGATGAGATTTTACTATTTTGATAACAAACATAGCGACGATGAGGCGCTAAAAGAGCACTTTGAGAGCATTAGCACGCTCTTTTCAAAGCGCATAAAGATAGAAAATCACAGCCTGAAAAACCCGCTTGTAAAGCTAAAAGGCACAAATGATCTGCTTCATTTTGTGATGTTTAGCAAGAGTGTGGCAAATGGCAGCGCTTTTGCCTTTTTATCGACAAATTTAAATAGACTTTATAAAAAACTAAGCCAAAACGCACAGCTTTTTGTGCCAGTAAGTGAGTAGAAAATGCAGATAAATTTAAACCTTAAGGAAAAGGGCTCAAGCTATAAAATTTATATAAATGAGCTTGAGAAGTTGGAGCTAAAAGGTAAGGTTGGTATCGTCACAAATGCCAAAGTAGCAGGGCTTTACCTTGAAAAGCTACTTAGTGTTTTAAAGTGCGATGAGAAATTTATCATAAGCGTACCAGACGGCGAAGAATATAAAAACCTTGAGACGATAGAGCAAATTTTAGAGCAGCTCTTTGTTAGTAAATTTGACCGCTCATCTACGCTCATAGCCCTTGGTGGCGGCGTCATCAGCGATATGACTGGCTTTGCAGCAAGCATTTATGAAAGAGGGATAAACTTCATCAATATCCCAACCACACTTCTAGCGCAAGTAGATGCAAGTGTGGGCGGAAAAACGGGCGTAAATAACAAATTTGGTAAAAATTTAATCGGCTCATTTTATCAGCCAAAGGCAGTTTTTTGTGAGATAAATTTCTTAAAAACACTGCCAAAGAGAGAATTTGCAGCTGGCATGGCTGAGGCTTTAAAGATGGCGATAACTTTTGATAAAGAGATGTTTGACTGGCTAAAGAGCGTAAATTTAGACGATGAAAACTTAGCTAAGCTGGTTGAAAAGTCTATAAATTTAAAAGCTCGAGTGGTCGAGCAAGACGAGAAAGAAAAGGGGCTAAGAGCTATCCTAAACTACGGTCACACCTTTGCTCACGTCATAGAAAATGAGACAAATTACAAGGAATTTTTACACGGCGAAGCGGTGGCGATAGGTATGAATATGGCAAATCGCCTAAGCGTTAGACTAGGTCTCATGAGTGAGGCGCAGGCAGAAGAGATCAAGCAGGTATTAGTAAAATTTGATCTGCCTGTAAGCTACAAAATAGAAAATGAATATGCATTTTACGAGGCGTTTTTTATGGATAAAAAGACAAAAGGTGATAAGATAAATTTCATCATCGCAGATAAAATCGGCAGTGCGATCATCAAAAATGACGTCAAAAAAGAGGACGTTTTAGAAACTTTGAGAGAATTTAAATGAAAAAGATCCTAGTTTTTCTACTTTTTTGCTTTGCGCTTTACGCCGAAGAAAACGCTACACTTGAGCAAAATGTCTCACAAAATTTACAAAATAGCGAGCTTATAAAAGAAATTTCAAACCTAGATAACTCCCTAAAAAACAATATCTGGATCACAAGATACGCCAACTACAACACCTATCAAAAGCTTCTTGATGAGCTAGAGCAAAATGAAAATGAGCTTAAAAAGCTTGATAAAGGCTCAAAAAGGGGTGGCGATCTCATAAAGAGAAGTCAAACTCTAAAAGAGCAGATAAATTTGCTAAAAGAGTATGAGAAAACACCATTTTCAAATATGCTAGCAGCTCCAGAAATGGAGACACCACCTAGGATAAATAGCCCAGTTGCGCTAGTATCTGGCTTTTCATACATCAAAAAGATAAGAAGCGACAAGATCGAATACCAAAGGCACATCAAAGAGCTTGACACCTTGCTTGAAAAGCTTGAAGCAAAAGAGAATTTGCTAAATAGGCTAAATTTGATAGATGATAGCGAGCAAAATAGAGCAAGTCTAAACCTTGCAAAGCAAGAGATAGGCGACTTCAAAGCGGCAAAACAGATCGCTGATACCACTTATAGCGTCTATGAAAAAAGGGCAGATGAAGCGGTAAATATGACGACCTCTGACATAAAGGCCCAGTTTTTAAGCATGGGCTACACAGCCATCGTCATCCTTTTAACGATCGGATTAACGTTTATCGCTAAATTTATCGTTAAAAGAACGATCACGGATAACGAGAGATTTTACACGGTCAATAAATTCTTAAACGTGCTAAACATCACCGTTATCATCATAATTTTGCTCTTTTCATACATCGAAAACGTCACATATCTAGTAACCGTGCTAGGTTTCGCCTCAGCTGGTATCGCCATCGCGATGAAAGATATGTTTATGAGTATGCTTGGCTGGATGGTTATAATGTTTGGTGGCACGATCCACGTGGGCGACCGCGTCAGGGTCTATCATGACGGTAGCGAATTTGTGGGCGATGTGATAGATATTTCGCTGCTTCGCCTAACCGTTTTTGAAGATGTTAGCTACTCGACCTATAAGACAAACCGCCGTGCAGGTAGGATCATCTTTGTGCCAAATAACTACATCTTTACAGACCTCATCGCAAACTACTCACACTACGGCATGAAGACCGTTTGGGACGGCATAGATGTCGTGATAAGCTTTGATAGCAATCACAAAAAGGCGGCCTATCTAGCAAAAAATATAGTAAAAAAATATTCAAAAGGCTATACAGACATCGCAAAACGTCAGATGAACAAGCTAAGAAGCCAGTACAGCATCAAAAATCCAAACGTAGAGCCAAGAATTTATACATTTTTTGAGCCTTACGGCATAAATATCTCATGCTGGTTTATGTCAAACTCATACGCCACACTTGCTCTTAGAAGCACGATAAGCGCTGAGATCATAGAGGCATTTTTAGCTCACGATGATATAAAGATAGCTTACCCAACACAAACTATGTTTATAGGCAAAAAAGAAACGCCAAGCGATCACGTAGCTCACGCCGAGCAAGAGGGCGAAAATATCTAATGCAAAAGATATTTTTTAAAACATTTGGATGCCGCACAAACATATATGACACCGAGCTTTTAAAGAGCTACATCAAAGACTACGAGATCACAAACGACGAAGAGGGCGCTGATATCGTCGTGATAAACTCATGCACCGTGACAAATTCGGCTGATAGCGGCGTTAGAAACTATATAAACGGCGTAAAAAGACGTGGCGCAAAGGTCATACTAACAGGATGTGGCGCAGTTAGTAAGGGCAAAGAGCTTTTTAGTAGTGGCGTCTTTGGTGTGCTAGGTGCTAGTAAAAAGAGTGATCTAAACGAGCTTTTAAAACAAGAGAAGCCATTTTTTGAGCTTGGAAATTTAAACTCAGTCGATAAAAACATCGTCACAAACTACGAAAATCACACAAAGGCCTTTATAAAAATTCAAGAGGGTTGCAACTTTAACTGCAGCTACTGCATCATCCCATCAGTACGTGGCAAAGCTAGGAGCATGGATGAGGCGATGATCTTAAAAGAAGCTAGAATTTTAGCTCAAAATGGCTATAATGAGCTCGTTCTAACTGGCACAAACATAGGCAGCTACGGCAAGGATACAAATAGCTCTCTTGGCAAATTGCTAGCAAATTTAGGCAAAATTTCAGGCATCAGACGCATAAGACTTGGCAGTATCGAACCAAGCCAGATAGATGAGAGCTTTAGAGAAATTTTAAAAGAGGAGTGGCTGGAGCGTCATCTTCACATCGCACTTCAGCACACGAGCGAGGCGATGCTAAAGATCATGCGCAGGCGAAACAACGCATTTAGCGACCTAGAGCTCTTTAATGAGCTAAGCTCCCTTGGCTTTGCTTTGGGAACTGACTATATCGTGGGTCATCCAGGCGAGAGTGAGGAAATTTGGACAGAAGCGGTGGAGAATTTCAAGAAATTTCCTATCACACATCTGCATGCTTTTGTCTATTCGCCTAGGCGTGATACGCACTCAGCGACGCTAAAAAGCGACGTTAGCGGCGACGTGGCAAAGGCAAGGCTGAAAGTTTTACAAGGCATTGCTTTTAAAAACAATGAAAATTTTAGAAAAAAACATAATGGGGCTTTAAAAATTTTAGTCGAGCAAAAAAACGGCGACTTTTACGAGGGCTTTGATCAGTTTTACAACAAAGCTAAAATTTCTAGTCAAAAAGACATAACAAAAGAGTGGTTGGAGGTAAGCGAATATGAAATTAAGCCAGATGCCAATTATGCAAAAATTTAAATTTAACAAAAAAAATATCCTGATAATAGCCGCTGTGGCTCTGATAATAGCGCTACTTTTTGCTGTGAGTAAAGAGCCACGAAACATAACCTACTCGCAATATATGCAACTAATGGATGGAAATTTCATCGATAAAGCGGTCATCGACGAAGATGAGGTCATCCTCTATGCGCAAAATAACCGCTTTGCCATCATAAAAGAGGGCATAGACATAAAAGAGCTCATCAAAAAGGTCCCAGTCGAGCGAAGCGTGCAGTATATCACGCCAGGCATGGTTTGGGGAAGCATCATCTTTGTTTGTCTTGTGCTTTGGTACTCCTATATTTTTAGGGCTATCAAGAAAAAAGAGGAGAGCCTTTTAAACAAAAAAGATGGCGCTTTTGAGATAGAAAGCGTGTTAAATCAAAATGCGATGCCAGTCATTTCAAACGTGAGATTTAGCGATGTAGCAGGCATTAGCGAGGTCAAAAGCGAGCTTAGCGAGATAGTTGATTTTCTTAAAAATCCACAAAAATATAGAAATTTTGGTATCAAAATGCCAAAAGGCGTGTTGATGATAGGCCCTCCAGGCGTTGGTAAGACGCTTGTAGCAAAGGCAGTCGCTGGCGAGGCAAATGTGCCGTTTTTTTACCAAAATGGCGCAAGTTTTGTGCAAATTTACGTTGGCATGGGCGCAAAAAGAGTTAGAGAGCTCTTTAGCAGAGCCAAATCCTACGCACCTTCAATCATCTTTATCGACGAGATAGACGCCGTTGGCAAGAGTAGGGGTGGCACTAGAAACGACGAGCGAGAAGCTACGCTAAATCAGTTGCTAACCGAGATGGATGGCTTTGAAGATAACTCAGGCGTTATAGTGATAGCCGCGACAAATAGGATCGAGATGATCGACGAGGCACTGCTTAGATCGGGCCGCTTTGATAGGCGTATATTTTTATCAATGCCTGATTATAACGACAGGGTGGCGATCCTAAACACATATCTAAAAGATAAAAACTGCGAAGTGCCGGCTGAAGATATCGCTAGGATGAGTGTTGGCTTTTCTGGTGCAGCACTTAGCACACTTGTAAATGAAGCAGCGATAAATGCCCTAAGAAACGGCGAGAGCGTGCTTAGGA
>CAUSWS010000021.1:0-11913 GCA_963535265.1 uncultured Campylobacter sp.
ATTTATCTCATAAAATCGCATCGTTAAGCCAAATTTTGGCAACTTTTTTGTAAAATCAAGCCATTTTAAAAAAGGCTATTTTATGGATTTTAAAGAGCTTGCAAGCAAATACAAAACCCCACTTTACGTTTATGATTTTAACTACATTAAAGAGCGCTACGAGGCGCTAAAAAACGCATTTTACGCTAGAAAATCTCTGGTTTGCTACGCTGTAAAGGCAAACTCAAATTTAAGCGTTTTAAAATTTCTGGCTGATCTTGGAGCAGGATTTGACTGCGTGAGCATCGGCGAGGTCAAAAGAGCGCTACTAGCGGGAGCTAAGAGATATCAGATCATCTTTAGCGGCGTTGGCAAGAGTGATGAAGAGCTAAAAGAGGCTTTAGAAAATGAAATTTTGCTGATAAATGTTGAGAGTTTTGCCGAGCTTTTAAGGCTTGAAAACATTGCAAAGGGGCTAAATTTAAAAGCTAGGATCAGCATCAGGGTAAATCCAGGCGTTGATGCAAAAACGCACCCATATATCTCTACAGGGCTAAATGAAAACAAATTTGGCGTTGATGCGGTGACTGCTAAAAAGATGTATATCCACGCTAAAGCTTCAGAGTTTCTTGAGCCAACTGGCATACACTTTCACATCGGTTCGCAGCTAACTTCACTAAGCCCGATAATAGACGCTGCAAAGATTGTTAGCGAGCTTTTAAGAGAGCTAAGAGCGCTCGAGATCGATATCAAATTTTTTGACGTTGGTGGCGGACTTGGCATCATCTATAACGATGAAAAAGAGATAAATTTATATGACTATGCACAAGGAATTTTAGGCGCGCTAAAAGGTCAAGATGTGACCATCGTTTGCGAGCCAGGACGCTTCATCGTGGGCAATGCTGGCTACTTTGTCGCAAGCGTTTTATATGAGAAATTTAACGGCAAAAAGAGATTTGTCATCACTGATGGCGCGATGAATGATCTCATAAGACCAAGCCTTTATGGCGCGCATCACAAAATTTTTGTCGATGGTAAGGATGAAAATTTAGGCACTTGCGATGTGGTCGGTCCAGTTTGTGAAAGCGGCGACTTTTTAGCAAAAGATATCAATCTACCAGAGTGTGAAAGTGGCGACGTCATCGTGGTTAAAGGGGCTGGGGCTTATGGATTTAGCATGAGTTCAAACTACAATACAAGAAACAGAGCCGCTGAAGTTTGCGTGCTTGATGGCAAAGATAGGCTGATAAGAAGACGTGAGTGCTTTGAGGACGTCGTGGCACCTGAGATTGAGTTTTTGGAGAGCACTGATGCAAGAGCTAAATGAGCTTAGAAAAGAGATCGATAGTATCGATGATCTCATCTTAAATAAACTAAATGAAAGAATGAAGCTTGTCGAGCAGATCGGCAAGCTAAAGCAAACGACTGGGACGCCTATATATCGCCCTGAGCGCGAGCGAGCCATCATAAACCGCTTAACTAGCCTTAGCAAAGATAAAGCCTTAAATAAGGCTGCGATCGAGGCTATTTATCTTGAAATTTTTGCTGTTAGTAGAAATTTAGAGATGCCTCAAAAGATCGTCTATCTAGGACCTGAGGGCACCTATACGCATCAAGCAGCGCAGAGTAGATTTGGCGCGATGAGTGCCTATCTGCCACTTGCTACGATCGAGGCAGTTTTTACGAAGCTAGCTCAAAAAGAGGCGAAATACGGCGTAGTGCCTATCGAAAACAACACCGAAGGCGCTGTTGGAGCTACGCTTGATTGTTTGGGTAAATTTGATGATATAAAGATAGTGGCAGAGCTCTACGTAGATATCCATCACAGCTTTGTTAGCATAAATGAAAATTTAAAAGAGATAAAGCGAATTTACTCGCATCCGCAAGGCTACAACCAGTGTCGTAAATTTTTAGAAGATCACCTGCTAAATGAGGTCGAATTTATCCCAGCCAAATCAACCGCAGCAGCTGCTTATATGGCATCTATGGACAGAGAATCAGCCGCTATTTGCTCAAAAATCGCAGCTAAAATTTACAATGTGCCAATCGTTTATGAAACGATCGAAGATAATATGGCAAATAGAACGAGATTTTTGATTTTAAGCGATTTTAAAAACGCCAAGGTTGAAAACTCAAAAACTTCGATCCTAGCAAAGACCGATCACCGCCCAGGACGCCTTGCTGATCTGCTTTCTATCTTTAAAAATGAAAATATCAATATCACAAAACTTGAGTCACGTCCTATCAAACAGCGCGAATTTAAGTCAATTTTTTATCTTGACTTTGAGGGGCATATCGACGATGAGAAGGTGCAAAACGCCTTTGAACTCGCAAAAGAGGGCGGCGCTGAGATAACGTGGCTTGGAAGCTATTTAAACGGAGATGAGTAATGAAATTTAATGACTTTTTAGATGATCTAGTAAATTACGAGGCTGGAAAGCCGATCGAGCTTGTAGTTAGAGAGTTTGGCATCGATGCAAAAGATGTGATAAAGCTAGCGAGCAATGAAAACCCTTTTGGCACTAGCAAACGCGTAGAAGAAGCGCTAAAAGAGGTCGCTAAAAACGCACATCTCTATCCAGACGATAGCTACTTTGAGCTAAAAGAGGGGCTGGCTAAGAAATTTGGCGTAACTAGCAAAAATTTAATCATCGGCTCTGGAAGTGACCAGATCATAGAGTTTGCACTTCACGCAAAGGCGAACAAGCAAAGTGGCGTTTTGATGGCTGGCGTGACATTTGCGATGTATGAAATTTATGCAAAACAAACTGGGACTAAAATTTACCGCACAAAGAGTGTGGAGCATAATTTGAGTGAGTTTTTAGAAATTTATAATGCGCACAAAGATGAAATCTCTGTCATTTTTCTTTGCCTGCCAAACAACCCATTAGGCGAGTGCATCGATTCTGGTGAGGTCTATAAATTTATAAAAAATATTGGCGAAAACACGCTTGTCGTGCTTGATTGTGCTTACAACGAATTTGCTAAATTTAAAGATAGCAAAAAAGAGATAAAGCCAAGCGAGGTGGTGAAATTTAAAAACGTAATCTATCTTGGCACTTTCTCAAAGGCCTACGCACTTGGTGGCATGCGCGTTGGATACGGCGTGGCAAATGAAGAGATCATAGGCGCTCTTTCAAAGCTAAGAGCTCCATTTAACATCACAACACCGAGCTTAAGAGCGGCGATAGTAGCACTTGGTGATGATGAATTTGTGCAAAAAACTATGCAAAATAACTTCGAGCAGATGAAGAGATATGAGGAATTTGCAAGGCAAAATGGCATTGAGTTTATCCCAAGCTATACAAATTTCATCACATTTAAATTTAACGAACCAAAATCAAGCCAGATATGCGAAAAGATGCTAAAAAAAGGTATAATTTTACGAGATTTAAAAAGCTATGCCTTAAATGCGGTGAGAATCACCATCGGTCAGGCATGGCAAAACGATAGAGTTTTTGAAGAGTTAGAGCAAATTTTAAAGTAGGGATATGGATTTTAAGGCATTACTTCATCAAATAAGTCAAATTTATCAAAAGCTTTCACTAAAACAAAAGATCGTTGCAGGCAGCTCGATCGTCTTAGTAGTGGCTTTTTTGGTATTTTTAACGCTTTACAAAAGTAAAAGTGATAGCTTTGCAGGATATAGCGTCCTTTTTGAAAACATCAGCCCAAGCGACTCAGCCTTAATAGTCGATCAGCTAAACAAAGATGGCATAAAGTATAAACTAGCAAATGAAGGCACTATCCTTGTGCCAACAAGCGATGTCTATAAAGAGCGTATCGCGGTTGCAACGCTTGGCATACCAAAAGAGAGCAAGATCGGTTTTGAAATTTTTGACAAGCAAGAATTTGGAGCTACTGATGCCGAGCAGAGAGTTAAATTTCAAAGAGCGCTTGAGGGCGAGCTAGCTAGAACGATCGAGAGCCTCTCATCTATCCAAAAAGCAACCGTAAGAATAGCCATACCAAAAGAGAGCGTCTTTACTGAAAGACAAGCACTTCCGACCGCTTCTATCGTAGTTGAGCTAAAGCCAGGCGTTAGTCTAAATGCGAAGCAAATTTTTGGCATTAAAAACCTAGTTGCTGCCTCAGTTACAAATTTAAGCACAGAAAATGTCAAGATAGTAAATCAAGATGGCGTCGCACTTGGCGATGAAAACGGTGAGTTTGATAGCGATGCCATAGCTCAGCAGATCCGCTATAAGCGCGAGTTTGAAAATAACTACGAGCAAAAGATCGTAAATGTGCTAGCTCCTATCGTGGGTGGGGCAGACAAGGTCGTAGCAAAGGTAAATATCGACTTTGACTTTGATAAAAAAGATACAAAAAGCGAGGTTTATGACCCAAATAACGTCGTAAGAAGCGAGAGTAACATCGAAGAAAAGCGCCAAGGCTCAGCTCCAAATGAAGTGGGTGGCGTCCCAGGCGCAGTTAGTAACATAGGTCCTGTTCAAGGACTAGATGATAGCACTTTAAAAGAGCAGTATAATAAAAGCTCACAGCAGACAAACTACGAAATTTCAAAGAAAGTGACAAATGTCAAAGGGCAGTTTGCGAGCATAAACAGAGTAAGTGCAGCTGTCGTTATAGACGGACTTTACCAAAGCAAAAAGGATAAGGATGGCAAGCCAACTGGCGAGCTTGAATTTGCCCTACTTACCAAAGAGCAAAGAGAATCAATCACAAATTTAATCAAGCAATCAATCGGCTACAATCAAAATAGAGGCGATGAGGTAAGCTTAGATAATTTTGAGTTTAAAATCGGCAAAGATGTCAGCACTGGCGAGAAGATGGATGGCTTTATGAACAACTATGTGATGCCTTTTTTGCCGATATTTAAGTATCTTTTTGCAGCATTATTACTTTACATCTTCTACAAAAAAGTCATCGTACCATTTATGCAAAAGATGCTTGAAGAGACAAAAGAGGAAGAAGAACAAGTTCAAAATGAGTTTGAAGATATCGAGGCTGATGCTGAAGATACACTTGAGAAATTTAAAGCTGCTCGCAAGAAGGTCGAAGAACAACTTGGTCTTGGTGATGAATTTAATGAAGATGAGCTAAAATACGATGTATTGCTAGAAAAAATGAGAACTGTTATCTCTGAACGTAGCGAAGAGATTGCGGCATTACTTCAAGATATGGTTAAAAATGATAGTGACTTTAACATGCGTAAGGAAATTTAATGTCGATGAAGTTAAATGATAAACAAAAGATGATCTACGATGATCTATCAATGCCTGAAAAGATTGCTATTTTATTAATTCAACTTGGCGAAGAGGCGACAGCTGTTATATTTTCTCATATGGATGTTGATGTTATTACTGAAATTTCAGGCTATATTGCAACTGCAAAAAATATAGATAAACAAGTTGCAGGCGCAGTGCTTGAAGAATTTTATGCACTAATGCAGTCAAATCAATATATGAGAAGTGGTGGCTTAGAGTATGCAAAAGAAATTTTATACCGCACATTTGGTCCAGAGGCTGCGCAGAAAATTTTAGACAAGCTTGCAAAAAGCATGGAAAACTCAAAAAGCTTTGGCTATCTTGATAAGATAAAGCCGCAGCAACTCGCAGACTTCATCGTAAAAGAGCACCCTCAAACTATCGCGCTAATCCTTGCTCATATGGACTCAAGTAGTGCTGCTGAGACACTAAGCTTTTTTTCAGATGAGCTAAGAAGCGAAGTGGTGATCAGGATGGCAAATCTTGGCGATATTAGCCCATCAGTGATTAAGCGTGTCTCAACCGTGCTTGAGGGTAAACTTGAAAGCCTTACATCTTACAAGGTCGAGGTCGGTGGTCCAAGAGCTGTGGCAGAAGTGCTTAACAGACTTGGTCAAAAAGCTAGCAAAAGCACGATCGAGCGCATCGAGCAAAGCGACGATAAGCTTGCTACAACGATCAAAGAGCTTATGTTTACCTTTGAAGATATTATCAATCTTAACGCAACTGCGATTAGAGAAATTCTCAAAAATGTCGATAAAAAGGACCTTATGGTTGCATTTAAGGGCTCAAGCGATGGCATTAAGGATAAATTTTTATCAAATATGTCTCAGCGTGCAGCCGAAGCCTTTAAAGAGGAGATGCAATACATTGGTGCTGTGCGTGTAAAAGATGTTGAAGAGGCTCAAAGACGCATTGTAGAAGTAGTACAAACCTTAGCTGATCAAGGTGTCTTCCAAGTTGGCGAAGCAGATGAGATGATAGAATGAAAAGTAGCGTAATAACAAGTGAGACCTCGCCGGCTCATTTTATAGAAAATTATAGATTTAAGGTGCTTGGAAGTAACGAAAGAGCCCAAGATAACACACCTGTTTTGATAGAAGAAAATAATCTTAGTGAAGAGCTAAATGAACAAAATTTAGAGCAAGGTGGTGAAAATTTCGCACCTCAGATGTCACACCCAGTGCAACCAAACATGCAAAATCACTTTGCACCTCAGTCTCAAAATAGCCAAGCTCACCAGCCTGGATTTGACTCTAGCTTTGTCGAGGAGCTGCTTAAAAAGACAGATGAGCTAAGCAGCAATATCATCAAGCTTCAAATGCAAATAGAAAATCAAGAGAGCGAATTTGCAAAGCGTCTTGAGGCTGAGATCGCCCGTGCAAAAGAGGATGGCAAAAACGAAGGCATCGCTCAAATAAATGCTGCAAATGAGGCAAAGATAAAAGAGCTTGAGGCTAAATTTAACGCTTCAGCTGCAAAGTTAGATGAGCAGTACGCTAAATTTGATGAGTTTTTGAAAAAGAGTGAAGAAGAGCTTGGGCAAACTGCGATAAAGATCGCAAAAGAGGTGATAGAAAAAGAGGTGTCAAGCGCATCTAGCCAGATCGCTCATCACCTAGCAAATTCGCTTATAAAAGAGCTAAGCGACGTAAAAAATATAGAAATTCGCGTTAATCCAGAAGATAGCGAGTATCTAAAAGAGCAGTTTAGTAAAAACGAACGCGTAAAAGTAAGCGCTGATGATGCCATAAGCAAAGGTGGCGTGGTGATAATAAGCGAGGGTGGAAACATTGATGCGACGATGCAAACAAGGCTTGAAAAGCTAAAAATGCTGGTAAATAATGAATAAAGACGTTAAAAGCCTAAATGTCGATGAGCTAAACGCGCTTTGCCACGACATCAGAGATAAAATTTTAGCCACCGTTAGCAAAAATGGCGGCCACCTTAGCTCAAATATCGGCGCAGTCGAGATCATCGTTGCGATGCATAAAATTTTTGACGTTACAAAAGATCCGTTTATTTTTGACGTGAGCCACCAAAGCTACGCGCATAAGCTACTAACTGGGCGCTGGGATAGCTTTGATACGCTTAGGAAATTTAACGGTATCAGCGGCTATACAAAGCCAAGCGAGAGCAAATTTGACTACTTTGTAGCAGGCCATAGCTCAACGTCTATTTCGCTTGCAGTTGGTGCTGCAAAGGCGATCAAACTAAAAAATGAAGAGCGCTTGCCAGTGGCTGTCATAGGCGACGGCTCGCTAAGTGGCGGCATAGCGTATGAGGCGCTAAATGAGCTTGGGGATAGAAAATATCCTTGCGTCATCATCCTAAACGACAACGAGATGAGCATAAGTAAGCCAATAGGCGCGCTTAGCAAGTATCTAAGCCAGATGATGGCAGGGCAGTTTTATCAAAAATTTAAAGGCAGGGTTGAGCGCTTTTTAAGCTACATGCCAGACTCCGCAGCCTATATGGCTAGACGCATGGAGGAGGGCATCAGGCTCATCACTCCTGGCATGTTTTTTGAAGAGCTTGGGCTTGAGTACATTGGTCCAGTCGATGGACACGACATTTCAGCTCTTCTTAGCACATTTGAAACTGCTAAAAATATGAAAAAACCAGTCATCGTGCACGTGCAGACGCTAAAAGGCAAAGGGTATGAATTTGCCGAGGGTTATTATGAAAATTGGCACGGAGTTGGGCCGTTTGATCTAAAAAGTGGCGAATTTATAAAAAGACAGTCAAACAAGTCAGCCACGGCGATCTTTAGCGAGCATCTTTTAAAGATGGCAAGAGAGCACAGCGACATCGTTGGCGTAACGGCTGCGATGCCAACAGGCACTGGCATGGACGCGCTCATACATGAGTTTCCAGACCGCTTTTGGGACGTGGCGATAGCCGAGCAGCACGCAGTTACCTCAATGTCAGCCATGGCAAAAGAGGGCTTTAAGCCATTTGTCGCGATATACTCGACCTTTATGCAAAGAGCCTACGATCAGGTCATTCACGACGCTTCTATACTAAATTTAAACATCACATTTGCGATGGATAGGGCGGGCATCGTGGGCGAAGACGGCGAAACGCATCAGGGCGCTTTTGATATTAGCTTTTTAAATGCTGTGCCAAACATGGTTCTTTTTGCACCAAGGTGCGAAGAGAGCATGAAAAATGTTATGGAATTTGCCTACTCATACAAGGGTGTTAGCGCGTTTAGATATCCGCGTGGGGCGTTTATCTTAAGAGATGAGTTCAAAGCTAAGCCACTTGAGTTTGGCAAGGGTGAAATTTTAGCTGACGCAAAGAGTGACATCGCGTTTTTAGGCTATGGCAACGGCGTTGGCAAGGCAAATTTGGTTAGAAATTTACTACTTGGCAAGCTCGAAGCTATCCTTGTTGATCTAGTCTTTGTAAAACCACTTGATAGTGAGCTTTTACTGGGTCTTGCAAAACGCACCAAAAAGTGGTATATCTTTAGTGAAAGCGCTAAAAAAGGCGGTGTTAGCGAGATCGTAAGTGCGTTTTTACAAGAAAATGGCATATCAAATGTAAGCGTTGTTAGCTTTGAGTATGATGATAAATTTATCCAGCACGGCTCGACAGCTGAGGTTGAGAATAGCCTTGGCATAAGCGCTGAGCAAATTACCCAAAAATTACTAGAGAATAATTAATATCATTTAATAAAGAAACGTTTAATATTACTTTTGCTAGCATAAAGCAAAAATTTGTATAGGGGAAAATTATGCAATATGTATCGTTGCTAAAACAGTCTGGGCTTAAAGTAACGCCGCAGCGTCTTAGCGTTTTGAGAATTCTTGATCGTCACACACATCCAACGATCGATGAGCTTTATGATGAAATTTTGAAAGAAAATCCATCAGTTTCACTCGCAACAGTTTATAAAAACCTAAACACTCTAAAAGATGAGGGTCTAGTGGTTGAAGTAAATATCGTAAATCAAAAGGCGAGATACGACATTTATGAGCATCCGCATATCCATGTGGTTTGCGAGAACTGCGGTAGCGTCGAGGATATGAGCTATGATGACTCAGAGCTTGGCAAATACCAAGAGGCGCTTGAAAAAAAGATCGGAAATATCATCGAGCGCCTAAATATCGTTGCTAGCGTAAAAAGCTGTAAGCACTGCCGATAAGGCAAAATTTATGTTGCATCACGCAACATAAATTTTTATTTTTCTTCATAAAGCACTTCAAACAAGCCTGAAATTAGCTTTTTTCTCATTATTTTAAGCACTAACTTGCTAAAATAAACAAAAAATTTCGGAGAAAAATGTGGGTTTGGAGATAGAGCGTAAATTTTTACTCAAAAATTCTCAAATTCTAGATTTTCTAAAAGATGCTGGAGTAGTTTTTAGGCACCTTGAAATTTCTCAGTTTTACACCAAGATCACGCAAAATGAAGAGATCCGCTTTAGAAGTGAAGAGGGCAAATTTATAAAAACGATCAAGGTCGGCAAAGATCTTATAAGAGAAGAAAATGAGGAATTTTGCGAAAAGGCGGAGTTTAAAAAGGCTCTAAAAAACCGCATCGGCCACGTCATCACGAAAGATAGATATATCTTTAGACTAAATAATAATCCCTGCAACATCGATATTTTTAAAGACGGCTTAAATGGGCTTTGCACGTTTGAGATCGAATTTAGTGATGAAAACGAGGCCGTATATTTTAAACTGCCACCATTTTTGGAGCAGTTTTGCCAGGCTGATGTTACCTGCGATAAAAGATATAAAAATAAATTTCTAGCCATTCATGCAAATGAAAATGAACAAATCGACTACAAAAGAGCCTACTTGGTCTTTAGAAACAAAGAAATTTCGCCAAATTTTACTGCGAATTTAAAAAGTGGCGAGGCACTTAGAGCTTTGTTTTTAAGCATATTTAAAGAGATAAAGAGGTTAAAAAGCGACTATCTGCAAGATCACGACGAAGAAATTTTGCATAGCCTACGAGTAAATTTAAGAAAAGTTAGGTCGCTACTTAAAATTTTTAACGGCGTTTTTGATGAGAAAGTGACGCTTTTTTTTGGAGAGAATTTTAAAATTTTGGCAAATTCAACCAACAAAAAGCGAGACTTAGACATATTTCTAGGCTTTTTAAGCGAGCAAAAGCACGCAAATGAGCTTATATATTTTGTGCAAAAGGCTCTAAATTTAGAGTATGAAAACGTTAAGAGCTACCTAGGTGACGAGGAAAACTACGCATTTTTAAAAGAGTGGGAGATATTTTTAAACGAGGGCGAGTTTTACAGGTCAAAGCTCTTTGATGTGAGCCTTTCGCGTCTTGGCTCGTTTAAGCTAAGAACACTTCTAGTCCTAGCTCAAAAAAGGCTAAAAAGCCTAGATCAAGACTGCCCAAATGATAGCTTTCACAAGATCAGGATCGAGCTTAAAAAGGTGAGATATGTTTACGAGTTTTTGAGTGAGATCTTTTATTTTGACGGGCTTAAAAAGTATGAAGAGCGGCTAAAAGATATGCAAGAGATCTTTGGCGCGCTTCAAGACTATGACGTTTGGCTTGGCATCTTAGAGCGTTTGCCAGAGGTTGCCGGCAAAGAAAAACTTGAGAGCAAAATCTACAAACAAATTTACAAAACCAGAGAAGAGATACTAAAAAAACGGCTTAAATTTATAAAAGCGACTCGCAAGATCTCGCGAAATTTAAAAATTTACTACATATAAAGGTCTAAAATTTATGCAAAAACAAGAAAAAATAGTTGATATGTTTAACCAGATCGCCCCGACTTATGACGTCGCAAACAGGGTGCTAAGCCTTGGCGTGGATGTGAGCTGGAGGAAATTTGCCTGCAGATATATGCTAGAAATTTTTAAAGAAAGAAGCATAAATATCGTGGATGTGGCATGCGGCACCGGCGATATGATGGGACTTTGGAGTGAAATTTCAAAAGAATTTGGTGTGGAGGTTAAAAGCCTTACTGGCATCGACCCGTCAAGTGGCATGCTAAAAGAGGCGAGAGCGAAATTCCCAAATTTTAAATTTATAGAGGCATATGCTGATAATACGACGCTTGCAGGCGGTGAGGCTCAAATTTTAAGTATAAGCTACGGCATTAGAAACGTGGTCGAGCGAAAGGCTGCGCTTAGAGAATTTAATAGAGTGCTTACCCCAGATGGCTACGTCGTCGTACTTGAATTTACCAAACGCCAGAAAAAGGGCCTTATAACCGCGCTAAGAGATTTTTACCTAAGTAAAATTTTGCCAAGTATAGGCGGCTTTATCTCAAAAAACAAAGAGGCGTACGAGTATCTGCCAAGCTCGATAGAAAATTTCCTCGATGCAAAGAGTTTTTGCGATGAGCTTGTGGAGGCTGGCTTTGAGATAGAGCTTTGCAAGGGCTTTAGTATGGACATCTCGACGCTATTTATCGCCAAAAAGGTCAAAGAGATCAATGCTTAGCGTATCTGAGCTAAACGAAAAAGCAAAGGCACTGCTTGAGGCAACCCTTGACTACGTCGAGGTAAGTGGCGAAATTTCGCGCCTAACAAAGCACGCTTCTGGGCACTGGTACTTCACGCTAAAGGATGAAAAGTCAAGCATCTCGGCCGTGATGTATCGTATGAATAACCAAAAGGTAAAATTCCTGCCAAAAGAGGGCTTGAAGGTCAAAATTTATGGCAAAGTGACCATTTATTCGCCAAGTGGGTCGTATCAGCTAGTGGCTAGT
>CAUSWS010000022.1:0-11762 GCA_963535265.1 uncultured Campylobacter sp.
CCACCTACCAAAACATCGCACTTGCCAAGAAATTTTGGCGTGTATAGATTAGCATTTTTAAGCAAAAGCATATTTTCTCCTTTATTTGCTAAGTTGTACTTTCTCTTCTATCTCCATCAGTTTTATAAAAATTTGCTCGATATTTTCCCTATCCACGGCACTTAGCTCCATCTTTTTTGAGCTAAGAAGCATCTGCACAAACTCTTCGTTCATAAGCTGCTCAAAGCCCAAATTTCTAGCGTTTTGAGCTATTTTTGCCGCTAGTGGATTTTTAAAGCTCTCATATCCCATTTTTATCCTTAAATTTCACTGCAAATCCGCAAGATCTACCGCACACGCCATCTCTTCGGTACGAAAAATATCTGTCGTCGCAGTGCGTGCAGACCTCGCTAAAGTTTAGATTTTTAACCCCAAGTACGCTAAATTCATCTCTCAAGGCCGCATTCATATCAAAATTTCTACCTATCTTATATGCGTTAAATTCCCCAAGATCAAGCTCGCCCACCTCGTAGCAGCCACCTTTTATATTTGCCCCGACAAAGACGCTCATTTCATCTGCTTTTGAGCCAAATTTCTCGCCCATGAGCATAACTGCTTTTGTGCAAATTTTTAGCATAACGCCGGCTCTTCCTGCATGAACCACGCAGATAGCGCCCTGCCTCTCATCTATCATCACAACAGGCGAGCAGTCCGCCACCAAGACGCAGATGCCAACATCACTTAAATTTGTGATCACAGCGTCGCACTCTGGCAGCTCATCCTCCTCGTTTTCAAGAACAAAAACCTTGTCCGAGTGGATCTGCTTCATAAATTTAAGCTTTTTCACGCCTAAATTTTGAGCTAAAATTTCTCTATTTTTGATGACATCTGCTGGGTTGTCACCCACATGATCGCCTAAATTTAGCGAGCTAAATTTACCCTCACTCACACCGCCAAACCTGTTTGTAAAGCCAGCAGTGATGCCATTTTTATCAAAAACTATCTCTAAATTTTCACACATCTTCGCTCGCTTAGTAAAGGCTTGAAATTCTCTCGACCTCGTCCCAGCTAAGGCCGCCATTTTGCTTAGCCTCAAGCATCCTAGCCACGTAGCGAGCCAGCAAGTCGCTCTCGATATTTACGCGTCTGCCGACCTTGAAAGTGCCAAAAAGGCTATCTCTAAAAGTGATGGGAATGATGGTTAGCCTTATGCCCTTTGGCAAAATTTCATTTATCGTAAGGCTCACGCCCTCAACGCCCACCGAGCCCTTATTTGCCATCAGCGCCATCGCCTCGCGCGGTAGATCGATGTAAAAATCAACGCCGTTTTCATGTTTTTTTATAGCCGAGATCACGCCGATAAAGTCGATGTGTCCTTGCATCAAATGCCCATCTACTCGCTCTCCAAGCTTCATCGCAGGCTCGATATGCACCCTGCCGGCTAAATTTTCAACCGCGACATTTGCCCTGCTCTCTGCGCTTAGCTCCACACTAAAGCCGTCCTCATATAGTTTGGTTACGCTTAGACAAGCGCCATTTACTGCGATGCTGTCGCCTAAATTTGGGCGAAATTTAGCCTTTAGCCGTAAAACATTTTGCGAGTAGCTAATGACCTCGGCAAGCTCTCTGATTAAGCCATTAAACATATTTTGCCTTTAAATTTTTTAAGGATTTTACTAAAATTTGCCTAAATTTGGGCATCGATAAGCTTAGTATTTTATAAAAAGAAAAGATAAATTTAAAGCCTTGATGGGCAAAAATGCTAGTAAAATTTAGCTTCAAGCTATTCATTTAAAGTGGCTTGTTTCATAAATTTAGATCAAATTTGCAATCTCAATGAGCCAGTTTGCCAGCCCTTTTGGCTTTGAGATCATCAAAAGATGTCCTCTATCAAGCTCTTTTGTCTTTGCATTTATCTACTTTGTAAAACGCTGCTGCAAGCGAAGTTAGCGGATTTTGCACAGCAACGGCGTTAATGCCAGCTTCTTGCAAGTGGTGGATCTACTCAGCGTAGCAAGAGCCATCGACAAATGTGCCATGAACTAAAACGATATTTTTAATCATCTTTTTTAAATTTGTTTGGTTTTAACCTTTTGTGGGCGATGTGTGAGCAAAAGTAGGCAAAATGGCACTTGCTGCAAGCAAAGCAGTCGTAGCAAGAAAGTGCCTACGTGATGAAATTTTAGGCATAAACCCCTTTAAAATAATCGCTAATCATACACAAAAACGTAAGCGGTCTTAATATTAGCTTGTCTGCAAAACTAGCCACGTCTTGCTAAAGTCGCGCGCCGCCAGCTCATCCTTCTTTATCCACAGATAAATTCTGCCCTCTCCGTCCCAGTCCATGTCGCTTTCCCAGTCGCTATCTATCTGCAAAAGCAGCTGCCACTGGGCGGCATTTTTCTCAAACTCCGCGATATTTTGGTGGTGATAAGCGCTACCATCGCCGCAGTCAAGGCCATTTGCCACGAGCTCACACTCTAGCTCCATGCCGTCTTGGATGTTGTCAGAGTGACCAAGTAGCTTGTTTTCTTTGGCCTGCCAGCTTGGCTCGATGACCTCGTGATATGCCTCCCACTCCTCCTCGCTAAATTTGCCAAATGGCACGAGCGAGCTTTGCAAACTTGGCAAATTTAGCTCGTTTTTAAAGCTAAGAGAGCGTGCGCCAAATGTGAAATTTCCGCCATCCATGTTTTGGCGAGCAAGCTGGTCTTGAGCTGCCTCGGCAAAGATCACGGCAAAGCCCTTTTTATCAGCAGGGTCGTAGCCCCAAATCCGTAAATTTATATCATAAAAAAGATACAGCATGCCACTTTTTGGTAGTAACCCATCGGTGTCAAATTTGCTAACTTCAGCAAAATTTATCTGCGCCACAAAACTTAACGCGCCGTTTTCATTTGACGGCCAAAGCACGCTAGCTGGAAGATCTGGCTGTCCGCCAAATTTAGACGCTCCAATGGCAATATCACCGTCATCTTTAGCCTGCGTATCTATTTTTATAGCATTTTTAGCCATTGGCTTTAAAAACTCAAAAACCCCTCCAGACCGCGCTCTTTGCAGCCTTTAGAAATTTCTTTTAAATCCATATCTTCTCCCTCCCCCTAGCAAGCATCAATGTATATATGATACTTTTTACAATGCAAACATCTAAACAAATAGCCAGCAAAGTCGCCGCCTGCAACGAGCATCTCGCGAGCCATCTTGGTGTCGTATTTACCCCTTTGTGCATAGTCCTCAAAGACCTCGTCTGCTATGCCAAGCTCCTCGAGCTCCTTCGTCCCTACATCTCCCAGAAATGCGCAATAATCATCACAGCACACCACCCAGTGCTCGCCCTGCCAGCTCTCATAGCCAGGTGTTCTTCTAAAAAGCTCCTCATCTTTTTTGGCGTCATCAGTGGCGAGTTGGTCGGCGTCTTGCACAAAAGTAGCGTCAAATTTCTTAGCAGCTGCGCCATTTGCGATGCAAGCTGGGCAAAGATAGGTGACGTCTTGCTCGCTATAGATGCCGTTATCATAGTAAATTTCAGTGTTTTCGCCGCAGCACTCGCAGGTGACGATCATATCATCTTTAAATGCGCCAGTTTTTAATGGCTCTGGGTGATAACGAAATTTTGGCAAGGTGGCTGCCTTTGCCTTTTGAGCTGAAATTTGTTCTTTACTCTTTGGCCTTGGTGCCGCCCATTTGTCGCCCTCATCCACAAACTGCGCAAGGTAGCCAAGCGTTTTTAGCTGCTTTTTGTCGTTTCTATCGTGTATCTTTAAAAGTAGCTCGTAAGCGCTCTTTTGCATAGACAAAAGCTGATAAATATCGACTAAAACGTGTTTTGCCTGCGCGTCCTTGCTTGCTTCAAGCCGCTCTTTAAACTGATACAAAGCCTCTACGCTTGCTGCATTACCGTTATTTTTGTAGTAATCTTTTGAAAGTTTTATATATTTTTCTTGAAATTTATCCACAAATGACCTTTGTTTAAAATTGCTAAGAATTTTAGCCTTAAACACTTAAAAGTCGCATAGATGAGTTATTAAAATTTAGAAGATTGCGATAAAAATATAAAATTATTTCATTTTTTAGAATTAAAAAAGCGTATTAAATTTAATGCAAAGAAGTGACGCAAGCAAATTTACTTAAACTTTCAACTTACTTGCGACTATAAATTTTACTCTTCGTAAGCCCCGATAGAGAGGATTTTGTCTATTCTTTTTGCGACAAGCTCGTTTATATCAAGCTTCTCAATCTCGGCTAGCTCAGAGATGAAGTAGTTTGCAAGTGCTTTTGCGGCACCGTCTTTATCTCTATGAGCTCCATTTATCGGCTCATTTATCACGTCATCTATAAGCGATAAATTTTTTAAGTCATCAGCCGTTATCTTCATAGATTTTGTAGCTTGCTCTTGTTTAGATGGGTCGTTCCAAAGTATCGCTGCACAACCCTCTGGGGAGATGACTGAAAAGACAGAGTTTTTCATCATGGCAAGTCTATCAGCCACACCAATAGCTAAAGCGCCGCCACTTCCGCCTTCACCGATAACGACAGCTATTATTGGTGTTTTTAAATTTGCAAATTCAAATAAATTTCTAGCTATAGCCTCGCTTTGACCTCGCTCTTCAGCGCCAACACCAGGATATGCGCCCGGAGTGTCTATCAAAAATAAGATAGGTAGGTTAAATTTCTCAGCCAATTTTGCTACGCGTAAAGCCTTTCGGTAACCCTCTGGATGAGGCATACCAAAATTTCTTTTTAGTTTATTTTTAGTGCCACGACCTTTTTGCTCACCTATAACGACAGCCTTTTTGCCTCCGATATAACCGATGTAGCAGACTATTGCTGGGTCGTCGCGAAATGCCCTGTCGCCATGGATCTCATAGCCATCAACTAAAAATGAATTTATATAATCAATAGCGTATGGCCTATCTGGATGGCGAGCAAGTTGTAAACGTTGATATTCGTTTAAATTTTTATATACTTTTGATATCTCTTTAGATAGGTTCTTATTTAAAATTTCAACAGCATGTTCATCGCCTCTGATCTTAGCATTTGCTATATCTTCATCAATTTGCTTTATGCTCTTTTCAAAATCTAAATAATTTGACATCTTAATCCAACTTTTTAAATATCACGACGCCGTTTGTTCCGCCAAAGCCAAATGAGTTGCTCATAACAGCTTTTATATCAGCTTTTCTAGCTTTATTTGGAACGTAGTCTAGATCACAGTCTGGATCTGGCGTTTCGTAGTTTATCGTTGGAGGGATGATGCCATCTCTCATTGCCATTATAGATATGACAGCTTCGATCGCACCTGCACCACCTAAGCAGTGTCCAGTCTGACCTTTAGTTGAACTAACCGGTGGGCACTTATCGCCAAAAACAGCCTTTAACGCAGCTGTCTCATTTTTATCATTTACTGGTGTTGAAGTACCATGCGCATTGACATAGTCTATCTTTACGCCTTTTGCCATATCAAGTGCTTGCTTCATCGCGCTTAATGGACCTTCAAGTGTTGGTGATGTGATGTGGTGTGCGTCTCCGCTCTCACCAAAGCCAACTACTTCAGCGTAAATTTTAGCACCTCTTGCAACAGCTGACTCATACTCTTCAAGCACAAGTGCGCCAGCGCCCTCACCCATTACAAAGCCATCACGGTTGGCATCAAATGGCCTTGATGCCTTACTTGGCTCATCATTTCTAGTTGATAGCGCTTTCATCGCTGCAAAACCACCTATGCCAACGCCACAGATAGTTGACTCAGCACCGATAACTAGCATATTTGTCGCTTGACCGATCATTATGCATTTTGCAGCTTGTGATATCGCATGAGTGCTTGCTGCACAAGCTGTTACGCTTGATAAATTTGGACCTTTTAGTCCGTGATTTATTGAAACTATGCCACCTAGCATATTTACAAGTGCAGATGGTATGAAAAATGGCGAAATTCTCTTTACGCCTTTTTCAAAATATGTGATTGAGTTTTTCTCAATATTTGGCAAACCACCTATACCAGCAGCTGAGCTAACACCAAATTTATGAGCATCAAACTCTTTAAAATTTGCATCAGCCATAGCTTCATTAGATGCTTTTATGCCAAGCTGTATGAAACGATCTACTTTTTTCACCTCTTTGCCGTCTAAAATGCTATTTGGATCAAAATCAGTTATCTCGGCAGCAATTTTAACAGGGAATTCGCTTACATCAAAGCTCGTGATCTCTTTCACACCTGTTTTACCCTCGCAAATAGCCTTAAAAGAGCTCTCTTTATCAAGACCAAGTGCGTTTATCATGCCAATACCAGTTACAACGACTCGTTTCAATACATCTCCTTAAATAAAACTATGCAAATTTAAATTATTTGCCTAGTTTTTCTATATAATTTACAACGTCTTGAATGCTTACTAATTTCTCTGCTTCGCTATCAGGAATTTCTACTTCAAATTTCTCTTCTAAAGCCATAACTAGCTCTACAACGTCAAGTGAATCAGCGCCTAAATCTTCGATGATTTTAGACTCTAGTTTTACCGCTTGTGGATCTACGCTTAGTTGCTCTACAACTACGTCTCTTACGTCTTCAAATACTGCCATTTAAGGTCTCCTTATAAAAAATGTCTGTTATCTTATAATATTTACGCTTTTATTTATTTTAAATTTCAAAACTTGTTGAAATTTCATTACATATAAAGTCCGCCGTTTATTTTTAGCGTCTCGCCAGTCACGTAGCTAGCGTGATCACTTAGTAAAAATGCAACCGCCTCAGCCACCTCACTAGCGCTACCAAAGCGTTTTAGTGGGATATTATCACTATAAGTTTTTTTCACCTCATCACTTAGTCCATGCGTCATATCAGTCTCGATAAAGCCCGGAGTTACGCTATTAAAGCGGATATTTCTACTTGCGCCCTCTTTTGCAAAGCTCTTATTCATAGCGATTAGTCCGCCCTTGCTGGCTGAATAATTCACCTGTCCAGCATTTCCCATCTCACCAACGATAGATGCGACGTTTACGACTGCTCCAAAGCGCTTTTTGCTCATCACTTTTAAAGCCTCTCTACATCCTATGAAAGCTGAAGTTAAATTTGCATTTATCACATCTGTAAATTCGCTAGTTTTCATGCGAAGCGCTAGCTTGTCATTTGTGATGCCAGCGTTATTTACGAGGTAGCTTAGCTCACCGTCGCTATCAACTATCAAATTTATACCTTTTATAAACTCATCTTCGTCTGTCGCGTCAAATTTTATCACTGCAGCCTTGCCGCCATTTTGCTCGATTTCAGCCTGCAAAGCGTCTGCTATCTCAGGCTTTGAGCGGTAGTTTATCCACACTTTTAAGCCCATATTTGCAAGCGTCTTTGCGATCTGTGCGCCGATACCTCTGCTTGCACCTGTTATTAGCACGTTTTTTCCGCTAAATTTCATAGATTCTCCTTATAAATTTTGCTTATATTATCAAATTTAAAATAACGCCTCGTCCATTTCAGCTGGAATTTCAAGCCCCATGAGCTTTAAAACGCTAGGCGCGATATTGTTTAGGCCGCCATTTTTTAGCTCTTTGACCCCATCAGCCATCACAAAGCAAAAGACGTCATAAGTTGTGTGGTTTGTCAGTAGCTCGCCATTGCTATCACGCATCTCTTCGCAGTTTCCATGGTCACTCGTGATGATCATAGCGTAGTTTTTCTCTTTTGCTTTAGCATAAATTTCTCCAAGAGCAGCATCCACTGCCTCTACAGCCTTTACGGCTGCCTCATAGTTGCCAGTGTGCCCCACCATATCGCCATTTGCGAAATTTACTACGATAAAGTCTTGCTCATCATCCATGCCCTTTAGCACGGCTTTGCAAACCTCAGCAGCGCTCATCTCTGGCTTTTCGTCGTAGGTTTTGACCTTTGGACTAGGGATTAGCACCCTAGTTTCGTTGCTGGCTAGCTCTTCG
Source organism: uncultured Campylobacter sp. (assembly GCA_963535265.1). Lineage (GTDB taxonomy): Bacteria > Campylobacterota > Campylobacteria > Campylobacterales > Campylobacteraceae > Campylobacter_A. Next base: position 7,903 of record CAUSWS010000022.1, read on the forward strand.
ACGCCACCATTAAAGAAAAATGTGACGTGGGCGTATTTTTCAGTCTCAGCCGTGTGAAGCTGCCTTAGACCAGCAGCCGCTATGACCTCGCTTAGGGTGTTTTTTATCTTTTCATTTTTAAAGAGCACTTCAAATTTAAAATTTGCGTCGTATTCGGTCATGGTGATTAGATTTTTGATAGCAAAAGGGCGCTCAAACTCGCTAAATTTCTCTTCGCCTAGAGCCTGGCAAATCTCTCTTGCCCTATCATTTCTAAAATTTATAAAGATCACGCCGTCATCTTTGCCCATGCCACTAAAGCCATTAAAGCTTGCTGGCTTTACAAACTCGTCTGTCACGCCCTCATCATAGCTTTTTTGTATATACTCACTTGGCGATAAGCTGCTTAAATTTGCTCCCTTTACCAAGCTATCATAGGCCTCTTTTACGCGCTCCCAGCGTTTATCTCTATCCATCGCGTAAAATCTCCCGCAAACCGTCGCTACCTTAAATTTAGCCTCCAAGCTTTTTATGAAATTTAGACCGCTATTTGGGCTAACGTCGCGTCCGTCGGTTATAGCGTGGGCAAAAACTTCGCAGCCACTTTTGCTAGCAAGCTCGCACATGCCATCAAAATGCTCCATATGAGAGTGCACGCCGCCGTCGCTATAAAGCCCTATGACGTGGATCTTTTTGCATTTTTTAAAAAGAGCCTTTAGCGCTTCATTTTCTGCTATTGAGCCGTCATCAAAGCCGCGTGAAATTTTGACCAAATTTTGATACAAAACTCGACCGCTTCCTATGCACATGTGCCCTACTTCGCTATTTCCCATCTGCCCCTCAGGTAGCCCCACAGCGTTTCCAGAAGTTTTTATGAGCGAGTTTGGAATTTCTTTAAAAAATTTATCGTAGTTTGGCTTTTTAGCCGCCTCAAATGCGTTAAATTTGCCATTTTTGTTTGATCCAATGCCATCAGTTATTATAAGTATAGTTTTTTGAGCCATTTTTAAATTTTATCCTTAAATTTAGATAATTTTTAAGGCCATTATACTAAAATTGCTTTTTTTTAAAATAAAGGCCCCTATGTTTTACTATATCTACGAAATTTTAAATTTTAACATCTTTCAGTATATCACCGTTCGCGCTGGCATCGCATTTTTCATAGCATTTATCTTGACAGCTTATCTGATGCCTAAATTTATCGCTTGGGCAAAAGCAAAAAACGCCGCCCAGCCTATCTATGAGCTCGCACCACAAACTCACCAAAAAAAAGCCAAAACACCAACCATGGGCGGACTAGTCTTTGTTTTTACTGCCGTGATCGCCACGATCATCTGCGCCAGGCTTGATAACGCTTTCGTGCTAGCCTCGCTCTTTTGCCTAGTTTGCTTTACTCTGCTTGGTTACAAGGATGATTACAGCAAAATTTTAGGTGCCAAAAACCACGCCGGCCTAAGCCCAAAGGCAAAGCTCTTTTTTCAGTTTCTAATCGCCTTTTTGCTCGCAGCCTTTTTATACATCAGCAAAGAGCTAAACACCGAGTTTTACTTGCCATTTTACAAGCAGCCGATCTTTGACATGAAAATTTTTGCCATTTTCTTTTGGACGCTAGTCATCGTCGCAGCCTCAAATGCAGTAAATTTAACAGACGGACTTGACGGACTTGCCGCCGTGCCATCGATATTTTCGCTTTTAACACTTGGCGTTTTTGCCTACATCTGCGGACACGCTGTCTTTAGCTCGTACCTACTTTTACCAAAGATCGCAGGCGTTGGCGAGAGCGTCGTCGTAGCCTCTGCACTCATTGGCTCACTCATGGGCTTTTTGTGGTTTAACTGCCATCCGGCCGAGGTCTTTATGGGCGATAGCGGCAGCCTAAGCGTTGGTGCATATATCGGCTTTATGGGCGTTGCGACCAAAAATGAAATTTTACTCATCATCATCGGCCTCATCTTTGTCGTTGAAACGCTAAGCGTCATCTTGCAGGTGGGCAGCTTTAAAATTTTTAAACGCAGAATTTTCTTAATGGCGCCTATACATCACCATTTTGAGATAAAGGGCTGGGCGGAAAATAAGATCATCGTGCGCTTTTGGATCATCGCGCTTTTAGCAAATTTGATCGCACTAACGGCGCTAAAGATCAGGTAGATCATGCGAGCGCAGATAGAGCCTGAATTTGAGAGTGCTAGAAAAAAATATGATGAAATTTTGGAGCAAATTTTAGCCTACACCGACTATTGCGACGAATTTGGCGATGAGGACGGCGAAGAGTACCGCAAGGTAGAGCAGCGTCTAGCCAAGATAAGCGGCAAAGATATGAGTAAATTTAGCCTGCACGAGTGGTGGGAGGCTGAGGGCGCTGAAAATCTCGCCTTTGACATCGCTTTGCCAGAGCCAAAAGTGGTGCCAGATATAACAAAAGACGAACTTAGCGTGATCGTGGAGCGTATGTTGGCGCCTGTGCCTGAATTTGATGATGATTTTTTAGAGGCATTTTATGTAAGAGTGACATTTGCTTGCAAGGGTGCTTATTTTGCAGAGTTTTTGAAGCTAAATTTTGCCCAAACATTTAGCTTTGAGCTCTTTGAGCGCCACGAGATAGAGGGCGTGATGCGTGAGCTAAGTGCTAACGAGATAGTAGAAATTTTATGGGGCAAAAGAGGATAAAAGCATGAGAAAATCACTATTTGGCTATGGTGGCACGACAAAGGCTATCGCTAAAAACTTCGTAAATGACGGACTTTGGGATATCTACGATGATAAATTTAGCGAAATTTCTAAGGATGAGTTTGGCAACGCTCTTTTGCCAGTTGGCGAATTTGACCCAGCAAAAAGCGGCATAGAGATACCAAGCCCAGGCATCCCGCCTCACCACGAGCTTATCAAAAAAGCTAAAAATTTGATCAGCGAATATGACTATTTTTATGAAATTTACAAGGCGCATCTGCCATTTAACGTCTGGATAAGCGGCACAAACGGCAAGACGACAACCACAAAGATGATGCAGCACCTGCTAGAGAGCAAAGGCTCAGTGATGGGCGGAAACGTCGGCATCGCGTTAGCAAATTTAAACCCGCACGCTAAAATTTGGATACTTGAGACTAGCTCATTTACCCTGCACTACACAAACCGCGCCACACCAGGAATTTACGTGCTTTTGCCGATCACTCCAGATCATCTAAGCTGGCATGGCAACATGAGCGAGTACGAAAAGGCAAAGCTTAAGCCGCTTGCTAGCATGAGCGAAACAAGCGTAGCTATCGTGCCTGAAATTTACGCTAAAACGCCTACAAAGGCCAAAGTGATCGCCTATAAAGATGAGAGCGACTTGGCTAAATTTTGCGGTGTAAATTTGGGTGATATAGCCTTTAAAACGCCATTTTTGCTTGATGCACTGCTAGCACTTGCGGTTGAGAAAATTTTATTTGACCGCTGCGATGTGGGGCTTTTAAACACCTTTGTTATCGAGGCAAACAAGCTTGAAGAATTTACTGATAACAGGGGTCGAACCTGGGTAAATGACACAAAAGCGACCAACATAGATGCGAGCATACAAGCTGTGAAACGCTACAAAGATCACTTCATGCACCTGATCTTAGGCGGAGATGACAAGGGCGTTAGTATGGATGAGCTATTTGAGATTTTAAAGGGTCTTAAAGTCAAAATTTACACCATCGGCTCAAACAGCGACAAGCTTATGAATTTAGCTGCTAAATTTAGCGTACCTGCCCTAAAATGCGACTTTTTACAAAACGCTGTAAATGAGATAAGTAAAGAGCTAAAAAAAGGCGAGATAGCGCTTCTAAGCCCAGCGGCTGCGAGCCTCGATCAGTTTAAGAGCTACGCCGAACGAGGAGATAAATTTAAAGAGTTTATAAGGG
>CAUSWS010000023.1:0-11531 GCA_963535265.1 uncultured Campylobacter sp.
GAGCTAAGCGATGAGGAATTTGACGAGATGATCAAAAACTCAGGCGAATATGTGAAATTTAAGATCGGAAATTTAAGCAAGTATTTTGAAGTTGAAATTTTTGCTGAGCATATCGCTAGACTCTTGCCACAGCTTTGTGAGTGTAAGCTTAAAGAAATTTTGGCAAATTTAAAAGAGGGATATATCGTGCTTAGGAAGGACTTTTGATGAAAAAGGCCATCCTTTGCATCGGTAATCCTATGCGTGGTGATGATGATGTTGGCAATGAAGTCGGCCGCATCGTAGAAACTGAGCTAAAAGAGTGGAAGGTCTTTTTTGGGCAAGATGTGCCTGAGAATGAATTTTCAGCTATTAGAGAATTTGCGCCTGACATTTTGATAGTAGTCGATGCGATGAGCGGCTTTGATGAGGATAAGATAGAGTTTTTTGACCTAAGTGACGATAGAGACTACATCTACTCAACTCACAACCTCCCAACGCCGGTGCTTTTAAGCTATTTGCGTAAAATTTGTCCAAAGACGCTTTTTCTTGGCATTAGTGTCTTGCTTGAAAATGTCCTTGATTTTGAGGAGGGGCTAAGCGAGCAGGCTAAAAAAAGTGCCAGAAAAGCTTTTTTAAGAATTGTAGAGATTGATAAAAATTTAGTTGGTTAAATTTAGTAAGAGCTAAATTTAATCTGGGGTTTGCTAAAGATAAATTTGATCATTTTGGATTTGAAATTTAGTGTAAAACTAATTTTTAAACATTAAATTTTGACGCTAAAATGTCTATCTTTGGCACTACTTCTTTGCTTTATATTTGTTATAGATCAAAGAAGGTCAAATAAAAAGGAGACGTGATGTTAAATCCGGCAGAAACCGCTCAAGCGGTGTCAAGTTCTATGGAGCATAAAGCTCATACGCCACTTGTAAGCGTTATCTTCCTTGCTATCATGGCTGGAGCTGCTATTGCAATGGGTGATATTTTTTGGGCTCACTCAACAGTTGGTATGGCTGAAAAACAGTCTATCGGTCTTTCAAACTTCATCGGTGGTATCACATTTAGCTGCGGCCTCATGATGGTTGTGTTTTATGGCGGTCACCTATTTACTAGCTCTATTTTAAGTGGTGTTAGTGCATATGATGGCAAATTGCCACTTGGCAAAACCATAGGCTACTGGGTAATTGTTTGGATATTTAACTTCGTTGGTGGCGCATTGATCGCTTATATGTACTACTACTCTGGTTTGCCACTAAAATACGACGGCTACATCTTGCAACACTTTGTACCAGCAGCTATTGGCAAGATCACAGCACCATTTCATGAGTTATTTCTTCGTGGTATCTTTTGTAACGTCTTTGTTTGTATGTCTATCTGGACTGCGACAAGCGAGAGCAACCTATCTGGTAAATTCTTTGCCATTATGTGGATGATCGGCGCATTCGTTGCTTGCTCAATGGAGCACTGCGTTGCAAATATGTTCATCATCACTGAAGCTATCATCTCTAAAGCTCACTATATAGCAGCAAGTGGTGGCGATATCAACGCTGCAGCAGCTTTACTTCACACTACAGCTGATAAGCTAGATGTCATCAACTGGACAAATTTCTTAAGCAAAAACTTGCTTCCAGTTACACTTGGTAACATCTGCGGTGGTCTTTTCTTTGTTGGTCTTGTTGGCTTCATGGCTAATAAATTTGATATGAAGAAAAAAGCTTAAAACTCATTTTAGTCTTTGCTTTTATGGCAAAGGCTAAATTTTAAATTTCTCTCTTTCTTACCTTAAAAGTTTCAAAAAAATCTCTTATTTTTTATCTAAAAAATGTCACACTCATCTTAAATTTATCGTTTTAACTCCCCCTTATTTGAAAATTTGTGACATTTTGGAGTTTAAAACATCTTGGCTAATAAATTTAGAGCAATAATAAAGCTAAAATTTAATATAATCCAACGAAAAAAGGAGAGTCTATGAAATTTTTCAATGCATTTTTTACTGGCATTATATTTGTTCTTGCTCCTATTTTTACGCTATTTGTCGGAATTTACAACAACTACTTTTCACACTACGGCATAAATGAGTATTTCAATGTGATTTTTGTGGATAACGTGCCTTTTTTGTGGCTTTTACCTGTATTTTTTATATTTGGATATTGTTTCTTTTACGCGCCATTTAGGAAAATTTTTAGAGCCTTTTATCTGCTCTTACTTGTGCTTTGCGCACTCAGTTGGTATCCTGATTTTGGACGAAGCTTGGGTGAGGCTTATTTTATGAGCAAGCCACTTGAGATAGATCTATCTTCAAATTTGCAAAGCGAGCAAAAAACAAGCGGCAAAGTCCTTTATGACGGACGAAGAGAAATTTATTTTCTAAGAAGTGACAATGATAAAGTCGTTAAAATTTCAAAGTAAAGTTTTACCTTTATTTAGTTACAATGGCATAAAAATTTAAAGGTTTAAAATGCGTATAAAACTTCCACACGTACCTTATGTCTCACATAAAATAGCAATAGATCTTTTAAACTGTGGTTTTGTAAAGCTAAATAAAGGTATCGAGCCAATCGTAGCAAAAGCAAGTGAAATTTTAACTACTGACGTTCAAAAAGAAAGAGCGCTGGATGAGCGAGTAAATGAGCTTTTAGAGAAAAACGAGGACGAGATGCAAACTATGCAAATCGACCGCAAAAATATGTTTTGGCTCGTTAAAAAGAAACTTGCTGGCGAATTTGACGTCATTTTAACTCATGAAGATAGATTTAGCAATGTCGCTCACAAGATACTTGAAGCTATCTGGAAGAGCGATTTGGTCGAGTACAACGTATCAGAAAACCGCGTGAAAAATGTCATTTATAGCTCGATAGATGAGTATCTAAAAAGTTATGAGAAGATAGAAGATAGCGTCTATGAGATGATGCAAAACTACAAACGCAAACTTATCCCTGGAACTGACGAATACGATCTGATTTTTGAGCGTTTGTATCAAGATGAGCTTAAAAAAAGAGGAATGCTTTAATGAAAGCTTATATCTACATTGAAAACGGCGTTTTTTTAGAGGCGAAAGCCTTTGGTGCTCACGGCGAGTGTGCAGGCGAGCTCGTTTTTAATACCTCAATGACTGGCTATGAAGAGATCATGAGCGATCCAAGCTATGCTGGTCAGTTTATCGTCTTTACTATGCCAGAGATCGGCATTGTTGGCATAAACGAAGATGATATGGAGAGCCTTAGAATTCACGCAAGTGGCGTCATAATGAGAAGCTACAACGAAACCCCGTCAAACTACCGCTCGCAAAAATCTTTGGGTAAATTTTTCGAAGAGCAGGGCAAATTTGGCGTTTATGATGTTGATACTAGATATTTGACAAAGATGCTACGTGACGAGGGCGCTTTGATGGCATACATCTCAACGCAGATAAGCGACAAAGACGAGCTAAAGCGCAGGCTTGAAAGTAGCGGACGCATAGAAAATATAAACTACGTAAAAACAGTCAGCGCAATGGATGAGTACGAGCACAAAAAAGGCGCTTGGGATAGAAATTTAAAGTCATATAAGCCGCTAAAAAGTATCGGCAAAAAGATAGCTGTTTTTGACTTTGGCGTAAAGAGAAACATCCTAAATGAGCTATGCGAAACTGGTCTTGAGGTCATCGTCGTACCACACGATACTAAGGCTGAAGTTTTGATAGAGAAATTTAAAAATGGCGAGATAAACGGGGTATTTTTATCAAATGGTCCAGGCGAGCCAAAGAATTTAAAGGCTGAAATCGCTGAGATCAAAAAGATGATAGAGGCAAAAATCCCGATATTTGGCATCTGTCTTGGCCACCAGCTACTATCAAATGCCTTTGGATATGAGACATATAAACTTAAATTTGGTCAGCACGGAGCAAACCATCCAGTCTTAAATTTAGAGACAAAAGCGATCGAGATAACAACACAAAATCACAACTACAACGTACCAGAGAGCATCGCTGAAGTAGCGGTTGTGACACATAGAAATTTGTTTGACAACACGATCGAGGGTGTAAGATACAAGGACTATCCGATCTTCTCGGTGCAACATCACCCAGAAGCAAGTAGCGGCCCTAACGAGAGCAAATATATATTTAAGCAGTTTTTAGAAATTTTATAATATGCAAAACATAAGCCTTTACATGATTATTTCAGTTGCGATCTTTAGCAGCTTTAGTCATTGCATCGGCATGTGTAGCGGGTTTTTGAGCTTGCAAACTCTATTTTTTAAAGGCAAAAGTAAGAGTGAAATTTTAATGCTAAGCACGTTTTATAACCTAGCTAGAATTTTTGCTTATGTGGCTTTGGGAGCTTTGTTTGGCGCTTTTGGAGCAGCCATTAGTTTTGGTATACAAGCAAGGGGCGTGATATTTTTCATAGTTGGCTTAGTGATCGCATTTATCGGTATCGCCTTGCTTTTTAGGGGTGAGCTTTTAAAATTTGTTGAGAGCGAAAAAGCACTTAAATTTATAGTAAAAATGGCAAAAACAAGCGTGCAAAAGAGAAATTTGGCAAATTTTTTACTGCTTGGCTTTTTAAATGGGCTTTTGCCTTGTGGTGTGGTCTATTATTTTTTAGCGCTTGGAATTTTAAGTGCAAATGTGGCTGACGCATCCTTGATAATGCTTATCTTTGGGCTTTGCACCTTGCCAGCGATGTTGCTAGCTAGTTTTGTTTTTGGCTTACTAAGAGAGAAATTTAAAGAGATCATGTTTAAGCTCTCAGCTTGCATAATGATCTTAAACGGACTTTATCTATCATTTTTAGGATATAGAGCAAATGCCTAGTTTAAATTTAGATGAAAATTTTTTATCAAGTAGCGATGGCATGAGGATTGCTAAGCTCGCGATGATGGGCGAGATGATGGCAAATATAACTCACCAGTGGAAGCAGCCGCTAAATGAGCTAAGTTTAGTTTTATATAAGATGAAAAAGCTCGCTGGTAACGAAAATGACGAATTTATCGGCTCTTATGAGAGGGCTATGCAGATCATAAAGTATATGTCAGAAACTACTGATGAGTTTAGCTCGTTTTTAAATCCAAACACACTTTCTCAAGAATTTAGCCTAGCAGACGCAGCTAGAGCATCGATACAGATCATAAAAGGCGTGATGAAAAAAGAGGGCGTTCATATAGAGCTTGAGGTGCTAGGGGACTCTAAAATTTATGGTCATAAAAATAGGCTCATGCAAGTCATCATAAATTTACTAAATAACGCAAAAGACGCACTAAATTTACAAAAGATAGAAGATAAAAATATAAAAATAAAGATTGATAGCGATGAAAAATTTGCTTACCTAAGCGTAGAAGATAATGGTGGTGGCATAGATAAAAATGTGATAGATGAGATCTTTAAGCCATATTTTACCACCAAAGAAGATGCCAAAGGCACTGGCTTAGGACTTTATATGTCAAAGCAAATAATCGATCAATTTAACGCAGAAATAACAGCGGGCAACAGCGATAATGGAGCCTGTTTCTTAATAAAGTTACCACATAAGGAGAAAGTAAATGAGTAGAATTTTAAAAAATCTAACCGTTTTACTAGTCGAAAACAATAGTGATAGCAAAAAGATTATTTATGATATATTAATTGATAATTTTGAGAAGGTTATTACAGCTCAAAACGGTGATGAAGGTTTGAAAAAATTTAAAAAATATAATCCAAATATGGTAATTACCAATGTTTTTATGCCAATTATTGATGGTCTTGATATGGCGAAATGCATCAAAGAAATTTCTAAAGATACTCCAATTATAATTTTGAGTACTCATTGTGAAAAAGAAACTTTACTGAAGGCTATTGATGTTGGTATTGACAAATTTCTTATCAAACCAATCATGCCAGGTGATTTTTTAGAAACTATAGAAAATGTTGCAAAAAATAAGATAGAAACAACAAATATCATCAAAATTGGAAATGGATATAGTTTTAATAAGATTAAACGTGTATTAATTAGAGAAGGTGTTGAAATTTCACTTACTAAAAAAGAGCTTGCATTTGTGTCATTGCTTATAAAAAGATTTGGTACTCTTGTATTGCATGATGAGATTAAAAGTGTTGTTTGGGTTGGTGAAAGTGTTACAGAAGCTGCTATTAGAACCTTTGTTAAACGTGTCAGAGATAAAGTTGGCAGTAGTTTTATAAAAAATGTTCCAGGGCTTGGTTATAAAATAGAGCGAAAGATCTCTTAGTAAAAGATAATTTATATTAATTAAGTTTTTTTATAGTCCTTATACTTTAAAATAACGAATCATTAATATAAATTTAACTAGGAGGATATTTTATGCGACCATCTCAGCTACTACACTATGATTATAGTGTAGCAAAGCTATTTATGTTTGCCACGATACTTTTTGGTATCATAGGCATGGTTATTGGCGTAGTTATAGCCTTTCAAATGGCCTGTCCAGAGCTTAACTACATTGCCGGCGAATATTCGGCGTTTGGGAGGTTGCGTCCTCTTCATACTAATGGCATCATTTTTGGCTTCATGCTCTCAGGCATCTTTGCCACTTGGTACTACATCGGACAGCGTGTTTTAAAGGTCTCGATGAGCGAGTCGCCATTTTTGATGTTTATCGGCAAGCTTCACTTTTGGCTATATATGCTTGTTATGGTTTTGGCTGTTGTTACGCTTTTTATGGGTGAGAGCACAGCTAAGGAGTACGCTGAGCTTGAGTGGCCACTAGATATCGCAGTGGTTGTTGTTTGGGTGCTTTGGGGCGTTAGTATATTTGGCCTCATCGGTATCCGCCGCGAAAAGACACTTTATATCTCAGTTTGGTACTACATCGCTACATTTCTTGGCGTTGCGATGCTATATCTATTTAACAATATGGAAATTCCGACAAGACTTGTTAGCGGATATGGCTCATGGCTACACTCTGTCTCTATGTACGCTGGCTCAAACGACGCTTTGGTTCAGTGGTGGTACGGCCACAACGCGGTTGCATTCGTTTTTACAGTGGCGATCATCGCTCAAATTTATTATTTCTTGCCAAAAGAGAGCGGTCAGCCGATATTTTCATATAAATTATCGCTATTTTCATTTTGGGGTCTGATGTTCATCTACCTTTGGGCTGGCGGACACCACCTTATTTACTCTGCTACGCCTGATTGGATGCAGACTATGGGCTCAGTCTTTTCTATCGTTTTGATCCTGCCTTCATGGGGCTCAGCGATAAACATCCTTCTTACGATGAAGGGCGAGTGGGCGCAGCTTAGAGAGAGTCCGCTTATTAAATTTATGGTTCTAGCTTCGACATTTTATATGTTCTCGACACTTGAAGGCCCGATACTTTCTATCAAGTCTGTAAATGCCCTAGCACACTTTACTGACTGGGTGCCAGGACACGTTCACGACGGCGCACTTGGCTGGGTTGGCTTTATGATCATGGCAGCACTTTATCACATGACACCGCGTGTATTTAAGCGTGAAATTTACTCAAAGTCGCTAATGGAAGCTCAGTTTTGGATACAAACAACAGGTATCGTCTTATACTTTGCATCTATGTGGATTGCTGGTATCACACAAGGTATGATGTGGAGAGCGACTGATAGCTACGGAAATTTACTCTACTCATTTATAGATACGGTAGTCGTGCTTATCCCATACTACTATATAAGGGCTATTGGCGGACTTCTTTATCTAGTTGGCTTCTTGATGTTTGCTTATAATATCTATAAATCAACTTCTGCTAAAGCTATCTTAGCAGAGCCAAAAAGCGCTTCGCCTATGGGCGGCGGGGCAAAAGCTAGTGCGGAGGTGATGTGATGTTTGCTTGGTTAGAAAAAAATCCATTCTTTTTTGCAGTTTGTGTATTTGTCGTTATCGCTTACGCTGGCATAGTTGAAATTTTACCAGACTTTGCAAACAGAGCTAGACCGCTTGAGGGCACAAAGCCTTACACCGTTTTAGAGCTAGCTGGCAAAAACATCTATATGCAAAATGGCTGCAACACTTGCCACTCTCAAATGATCCGTCCGTTTAAGGCAGAGACTGATAGATACGGCATGTACTCGCTAAGTGGCGAGTTTGCCTATGATCGTCCGCATCTTTGGGGCTCAAAAAGAACAGGTCCTGATCTTATGCGTGTGGGCAACTATAGAACGACTGACTGGCATGAAAATCACATGCTAGACCCAGTTTCAGTTGTGCCAGGCTCGATCATGCCAGCATATCCATTTTTATTTAAGAAAAATGCTGACATAGAGACTGCTTACGCTGAAGCGCTAACGGTTAAAAAGGTCTTTAACACGCCTTATGACGAAAAGGATATGCCAGCTCTTGGCACGCTAGAGCAGACAAATGCTAACGTCAAGGCTGAGGCTGCAGCTATCGTTGAAAATATGAAAGATGAGCAGGTAAAAAGTGCATTTGAAAAAGGTGAAATTCGCCAGATCGTAGCACTGATCGCTTATCTAAATAGCCTAAAGTAGGAGCGTAAGATGGAGAACATTAGAGAGTTTCAAGCTTATGGCTATTTTTTCTTGACAGCATTTTTGGCGATCACTTTGTATGCTTATTTTTTTCATCTTTATAAGAGCGAAAAAACTGGTAGAAGAAACTACGAGAAATACTCAAAACTAGCGCTTAACGATGAGATCGGTGGCGAAATTTTAGAGCGTAAGGCTACAAAGGAGAGCGTATGCAATGGCTAAATTTAGAAGATAATGTAAATTTACTAGCTCTTATAGGAGCGGCTCTAATCATCGTTCTTACCATCGTTGTAGCTGGTAGGTACGTGGGACAGATGAAAGTTAAAAAAGATGAGAGCGTTGAGCTTAGCGAGCACAACTGGGACGGCATAGGAGAATACAAAAACCCTGTCCCACTTGGCTGGGCGGTCGTCTTTTTACTAGCGCTAGTTTGGGCGATCTGGTACTATTTGCTAGGCTATCCACTAAATTCTTACTCACAAATCGGCGAGTATAACAAAGAGGTCAAAGAGGCAAACGCCAAATTTGAAAAAGAGTATGCAAATCTAAGCAAAGAGACGCTTCACGCTATGGGCGAAAGTATCTATCTCGTGCAGTGCTCGGCATGTCACGGCATCACAGGCGATGGCATAGGAGGCAAGGCTGCAAATTTACAAATTTGGGGTAGCGAAAAAGGTATAGTTGAGACCATACTAAATGGCTCAAAAGGTCTTGATTACCCTATGGGCGAGATGCCAGCAGGCTTAGCTGACGCTGATGGCGCAAAGGCGATCGCAGCATACGTAGCTAAAGAGATAAGCGCGATAAAAAGCACTAAAAATGAAAATTTAGTAGCCACTGGCAAAGAGCTTTACGCTGCATGTGCCTCATGTCACGGCGAAGATGGCAAGGGCATGGATGGTATGTCAGTTGATATTAGCAAATATGGCTCGGCTAGCTTTGTGGCTGATGTGCTAAATCGCGGCAAAAAAGGAGCGATCGGCACTATGCCTAAATTTAATGATGGCAGGCTAAATGAGATCCAGCAAAGCGCAGTTGGCGAGTACGTCATATCGCTATCAAAGGGCGAATAATGGAAAATAAAAATAGAAACATCTTTGCCTTAAACGGCATTAGCGGATTTTTAATAGCGGTGGTGCTTTTGCTCTCTATCCTAGTGGTGCTTACATACGTTGGCATCGGTTTACAAAAAGAGGTCGCAACCAAGCCTTACTCACTCAAAGATGCAGCTAGCATCGAGATGAAGAGCGTAGATAACGCTAAACACGTCATTGTAAAGGAGTAGCGATGCTAGGCATAATAGAAAAAGCCATTATCCTGCTAATAGTCGTCACAGGCGCCATTTGTGCCTGGTCAGTACTTACGCCAAATCACCTATTTGTAGGTTAAATTTGAAGAAATTTGCACTCATTTTTATCATTTTGCTGTGGCAAAATTTGGCTTGGGGTGCAAATTTTGTTATCAATGATGATGGAATTTTAAGCCAAAAAGTGAGCCAAAAGCTAAATGAGATCGGCAGCGAGCTTTATCAAAAAAGTGGCATAAATTTAGTAGTTGGTCTATATAAAGATGGCGAGCTAGACGCGCTTTTTAAAGAGCAAAATTTAAGCTCGCCTTTTGTATTTTTAGCACTCATAAAAGATAAGCAAAAGGTTGAAATTTTTAGTGATACAAACACTTCAAAGCTCTTTAACAAGGAGCAAATTCTAAGTGTAAATCCAGAATCAGGCACCATTATCCCCATTTTGGTCTCAAAAAACGGCAAAGATGTCTATAACGCCGCTATCTTAAACGGCTACGCTGATATCGCCGAGCAGATCGCTGAGAGCTTAAATTTAAAGCTAGAAAGTGGCATCGGTAACTCAAACAAGACGACCTTAAATTTCTTGCGAATTTTTATCTACGGTTTGATCGCATTTTTCGTGCTCATCATCTTTTATAAAAAGGTAAAAAATGGCTAAAAAGAGCTTTTGGCCTTATGGCATCGTGCTTAGCATAGTCGCTATCATCTTAGCTTGCGTCGCAACCATCATTGTTGCGATCAACAACCCAGTCGAGATGGATAGTGCTTATATGCAAAGTCACCAAAGCGTCGATGAAAACATCACTTTTATAAAAGAGAGTGAGGCTAGATTTGATGAAAAATTTGAGCTTAAATTCGAGCCAGAATTTAAAGGCTTGCAGGGCAAATTTAAATTTCTTTTAACGCCAAAAAACGGCGAAATTTCAAGTCTTAGCTATGAAATTTTACTCACTCGCCCACAAACAAACAAAGACAATAAAGATCTAAACGCTTCATGGCAAGAAAATGATCTCGTAAGTGAGAGTGTTGGCCTAAAAGAGGGCAGGTGGCAGCTACTTTTAAGGCTTAGCGACAAGCAAGATACGAGATATTATAAATTTGATTTTAACGCTACAAAGTAAGTTAAATTTGCATCTAAAGTCACTTTTGCAAAGTCAAAATCAAATAAATTTAACTGCAAATTTTACTAAATGCTAGATCAAACCTCTTTAAAACCAAAATTTAATCCCAAACGCTTGCCAGTTGCAACGTATTCTTTAAATTTATAGATAAGAGGCGACCAATTCTTAGTATTTAGCTTTTCATCCTTTAACAAATTTTCATCCACAAATATGCCAACTATCCTGCAAGTGACGATGCAAAACCACTCCTTTATCTCGCACTTTTCGACGATCGTTTTTATCTGTATCTTGCACTCTTTTATGCGCGCGCTTTTTGCGTTTATGCCAGGCTCTTTGTGTAAATTTGCCACCTTAAATTTATCGCTTTCGTAGCTATATCCAAGGGCTCTTTTCTCCTCTGACACGTCCTCATCGCCTGTTAGTTTTTCTATCTTTTTTATAGCTTCAAGCAAGCTCTCATCGCATAAATTTAGCGTGATGTCTGAGCCATTTTGGATATTTTTATAGCCTTTGTTATCAACTCCGATGCCAAGCACCACGCTATCTCCTAGCGTCCAAGAGGATGAAAGCACGGTGATATCATCTCGCCCTTTTTGATCTTTTGTAGTGGCAAGCAGGACAGGAAAGCCGTAGTAAAAGCCAGATCTGTTTAACTCTTTATGCATTTTTTCTCCTT
>CAUSWS010000024.1:0-11329 GCA_963535265.1 uncultured Campylobacter sp.
GCGGAAATAACAAAAAAGACGACGACGTAATCGACGCTGAAGTCGAGTAAAACTCTTAGAGCAGGGCAACCAGCCTTGCTCTTTAATTTCATATCCACACCATTAATCCAAATCAGCAATCCTTTCAAATAAACCCAATATAATGCCAAACAAAAAAGGCAAAAAATGTATCTTTTTTCTCTCATTACGCATTTAGTTTGCGCCATTATCTTTATAGGTTATGTATTTTTTGATGTTTGTATATATCCATTTGCTAAAAAAACGATAAGTCCTCAAACTCTTGAAGCTGTCAAAAAAGCCTACACAAAAGGCAGTGCAAAGGTTTTTGGCACAGCGTTTTTACTACTTTTGATAAGTGGAGCATATATGGCAAAGGACTATCTTGGAGGCGAGCATGGTTGGTGGCAGAGCAACTTTCAAAAGCTTTTGCTAGCAAAGATCGCTGTCTTGCTTCTCATGTGCCTTGTCACTTTCATCTCTGTTTTTAATGTCACTATCTTAAAAAAGCCAGATCCATTTGGTAAATTTTCACACCTCATAGCTCTTGTGCTTTGTCTAGCAATGGTCATACTGGCAAAACTTATGTGGTGGCTTTAGCAGTAAAGCTTGGCTGAAATTCAAACTCAAATTTACAGCCAAGTCTAATTCTCAGTCGATACTCTTTAGCTTATCCTTATTTAGCCCCTCTTCTATGCGCTTGATCTCCTCGCTTCCATCTCTCACGACGCTTTTATCGTATTTTAGATACTCATCTATCTTTTTTGGATACTCGACATGAGTTAGGATAAATTTAAAGACATTTAGCCTAGCCTCTTTTTTATTGTCGCTTGAAACGATCACCCACGGCGAGATGCTGTTGTGAGAGGCAAGTAGCATTGAGTATTTGGCGATGGAGTACTGATCCCAAAGTTCTTGCGCTTTTTGATCTACTGGAGAGATCTTAAACTGCTTTAGCGGGTCATTTAGACGCTCTTTGAAGCGCTTTTTTTGCTCCTCTTTTGTGATAGAGAGGTAAATTTTAAAGAAAATGATGCCTGAGTTTATGATCATCTCTTCAAATTTTGGCACCTCACGCAAAAATTCTTTATGCTCAGCCTGCGTGCAAAAGCCCATCACTGGCTCTACACCAGCTCTGTTGTACCAGCTCCTATCAAAGATGACGATCTCGCCAGCGCTTGGCAGATGTGTCACATATCTTTGAAAATACCACTGCGTCTTCTCGACGTCACTTGGCTTTGTAAGCGCCACGATACGGCAACCGCGCGGATTTAGATGCTCTGTTAGGCGCTTTATCGTGCCACCCTTACCAGCCGCGTCTCGACCCTCCATTAGCATAAGCACCCTAAGCCCCTTGTCTTTGACATGATTTTGGAATTTTAAAAGTTCTATCTGAAGCAGTCTTAGTTCTTCTTCGTAGCCAAGTTTATCGCTTTTTTGGTGCTTTTTATCTTTTGACATCTTCGCTCCTTCTAAAATTTTCAAGATTTTACTATAAAATAGAATAAATTTAAGAATTTAGACTAAAATCATCTTTTTTAATTTAGCAAGGATTAGCATGTTTTTTAAATTTATTTTCTCTCTCATTTTGTTTGCAGGCTCGCTTTTTGCCGAGGTTTTAGACGTTAGTAAGGCGTTTGTTTTAAGTCCAAGTATCGATGAACAAGGCGCGGAGATCAAGTTTAAATTTGGCGAAAATATCTACCTTTACAAAGATAGCTTTGAGGTTAAGCTTGGCGAAGAGAAGATAAACAGCCTCTTAAATATGCCAAAGAGCGAAAACACCGGCGAATATGAAATTTACCCAAAAGATTTTTCGCTGTTTATCCCGCTAAATTTAGTAAAAGAGCACCTGCAAAACGGCAAAGCCAAGCTAAATGTCAACTATCAAGGCTGCGCTAAAAACGGCATTTGCTACCGACCGCAAAATAAAATTTATGAAATTTTTGAAAAAGCAGGCAAATTTAGCATCATAGCCTTTGAAAAAGAGCAAAAAGATGAAGCAAATCCTGAATTTACCGAGCTTTCAGAAGATCAAAGCATTGCAAACGAGCTAAGTAGCAAAAACTTTTTTATCTCGCTTGCGACATTTTTTGGCTACGGCCTCCTACTCTCGCTCACACCTTGCGTATTTCCGATGATACCGATCTTATCAAGCATCATCGTCTCAAAGGGCAGCAGCCTAAATGCTAAAAAGGGCTTTTTGCTCTCGCTAGTTTATGTAATTGCGATGAGCCTTGCTTACGCGCTTGCTGGCGTTGGAGCAAGCCTACTTGGCTTTGGTATCGCAGGGGCTTTGCAAAACATCTACGTGCTCGGCGCATTTGCGGCCATTTTTGTCATCTTAAGCTTTAGTATGTTTGGCTTTTACGACATCAAGCTGCCCTCTAAATTTGAAAACTTAATCAGCAAAAAGTCGCAAAACAGCTCGGGTCTCATCGGCGTTTTCATCATGGGCTTTGCCTCTGCGCTCATCGTCTCGCCATGCGTGGCAGCACCGCTAGCAGGCGCACTTCTATACATCGCACAAAGCGGCGACGCACTTTATGGGGGCATCATGCTCTTTGTCATGGGGCTTGGCATGGGCGCACCGCTTCTTGTGATAGGGCTAAGCTCTGGCAAGCTCCTGCCAAGACCTGGTGGCTGGATGGATGAAGTTAAAAAACTCTTTGGCTTTTTGATGCTCATCATGGCAGTTTGGATCCTCGCACGCGTGCTTGGAGCGTTTTTTGAGCTACTAGGTTACGGCATCATAGGTGTCTTTGCAGCCATTTATCTTGGCGCGTTTGAGGCAGCAAATAGCGGCTGGGCTAAATTTAAAAAAGCGCTTTGCGTGCTAGTTTTTATCTACTCGCTCATGCTGATAATCGGCGCATTTTTGGGCTCAAAAGATGCCTTTTCGCCGCTTTCTGGGCTAAATTTAGCCAAAAACGAGAGCGAGTTAAATTTCAAACAAGCTAAAAATTTAAACGAGCTAAATGAGATGATAAAAAGCTCAAGCAAGCCAGTGCTAGTGGATTTTTATGCCGACTGGTGCGCGAGCTGCAAAGAGATAGAGCATATCACTTTTAAGGACGCTGGCGTGAAAAATGCTTTGGCAAAATTTACGCTTATTCGCATCGATGTGACAAGTGGCGGGGCGCAAAACGATGAGATGTTAAGAAATTTTGGGCTCATCGATCCGCCTGCACTTCTACTTTTCAAAGACGGCGAAGAGCAAAAAGCGCTTAGAACGATCGGCTTTATAAATGCTAAAAATTTCATAGCAAAGCTTGAGAAAATTTTTAAATAGCCTTATCTTTGCTCTTACAAAGATCGCTTAATATGCACTCAAAACAAAGCGGTTTTTTAGCCTTGCAGGTGTAGCGCCCAAAAAGAACCATGCCTTGATGAAGTTTGCCAAGATCAGTTTTAAAGGCACGACTTAGATCCTCTTCAGTCGCTTCTGGCGTTTTTGCGCTGCTTAAGCCAAGTCTATGAGATACTCTAAAAACATGTGTATCAACAGCCATTACATTTGCATTTGTAGCCTCTAAAAGCACGACGTGAGCGGTCTTTTGCCCAACTCCAGCAAGGGCTTTTAGCTTCTCTTCATCAAGTGGAATTTCTCCGCCATAAAGCTCAACCACGCTGTTTGCCATCTTGATCAAATTGACAGCCTTGTTGTTAAAAAAGCTGCATGAGTTTATCATGAGTTTTAGGCTGGCTAAATTTGCACTTGCTAGCTCAAAAACGTCTTTATACGCCTCAAATAGGGCAGGTGTGATCAAATTTACCCTTTTGTCGGTGCACTGGGCTGAGAGCATGACACAGACAAGAAGTTCATATAAATTTCTAAATTTAAGCTCGCTTTTGGCGTCTTTAAACTCTTCTAAGAGCCTTTTTTTTATCTCTAAAATATCTTTTTTTGTTCTCATTTGACTATTTTACCTAAAATTACAAGTTAAACGAAAAGTTACCGCATTATTTGATATAATCCTGCCCATAAAATCAATTTTTTAAAGGATTTATATGAAAAAATTTTTGTTTCCAGCAGTTTTAAGTTTAGCTGCAGCTGTCACTCTAAACGCAGCAGTAGTTGCAACAGTTGATGGCGATGCTATAAACGATAGCGATATCTCAGCACTTTTATCAGCAGCTATGCCAGGATTTGACGCTAGCAAGCTTCAACCAAATGAGAAAAAACGTATAATCGACGATCTAATCAACAGAAAACTTCTTTTAAAAGATGCAAAAGCAACAGGCATTGAAAAAGATGTTGATTACATCAAGGCTGTAAAAGCTGCACAAGAGGGCATCGCAGTTGAGCTTTATATGAGAAAATTATTTGACGGTATAAAAGTAAGTGATAGCGATTTAAGAGATTTTTATAACAAAAACAAAGCTAGCATGAACCAACCAGCTCAAGCAAGAGCAAGACATATCTTAGTTGAAGATGAAAAAACAGCAAACGACATCATCGCTCAACTTAAAAATTTAAAAGGTGAGGCGCTAACTAAGAAATTTGCAGAGCTAGCAAGCCAAAAATCAATCGACAAAGGCTCAGCAGCACACGGCGGCGAGCTTGGCTGGTTTGGTCAAAGCCAAATGGTAAAACCTTTTGCAGACGCAGCATTTTCAATGGCTAATGGCACAGTTTCAACTAAGCCAGTTAAAACTCAGTTTGGCTACCACGTTATCTTAAAAGAAGATGGCAAAGCTGCTGGCACTGTAAGCTTTGAACAAGCAAAACCAGAGATCGAGCAAGCTGTAAAAATGGAGAAATTCCAAGCTGCTGTTAGACAAAAAAGTGAAGCTCTACGCCAAAAAGCAAAGATAGAATACAAATAAAATTTGGAGGATAAAATGGGCGTTTTAGATATCGTAAAACCTGGTGTTTTAAGCGGAGATGATGTAACAAAACTTTATGCTTATGCCAAAGAGCAAGGTTTTGCAATACCTGCTGTAAATGTCGTAGGCAGCGACTCAGTAAATGCTGTTTTAGAAGCGGCAAAGGTTGCTAACTCGCCTGTTATCGTTCAGTTTAGTAATGGCGGTGCAGGTTTTTACGCTGGTAAAGCCTGCGAAAACGCAGCCGTTCTTGGTGCGATCGCTGGAGCAAAGCACGTTCATCTACTTGCTAAAGCTTACGGCGTGCCAGTCATTTTGCACACTGACCATGCTGCTAGAAAGCTTTTGCCTTGGATAGATGAGCTCATACTTGCAAGCCATGAGTATAAAAAAACTCACGGCGTGCCACTTTTTAGCTCTCACATGCTAGATCTTAGCGAAGAGAATATCAATGAAAATTTAAGCACATGCGAGAAATATCTAAAAGAGCTTAGCGAGCTTGGTATCAGCCTAGAAATCGAGCTTGGCGTCACTGGTGGCGAAGAAGATGGCGTAGATAACACAAGCGTTGACAACGCACTTCTTTATACTCAGCCAGAGGATGTCGCGCTTGCTTATGAAAGACTAAGCAAGATAAGCGATAAATTTAGCATCGCAGCTAGTTTTGGCAACGTTCACGGCGTCTATAAACCGGGCAATGTCGTGCTAAGACCAGAAATTCTTAAAAACTCACAAGCCTATGTGGCAAAGAAATTTAATACAAAAAGCGACAAGCCAGTAAATTTTGTATTTCACGGCGGAAGTGGCAGTGAGCTAAAAGATATCAAAAATGCTGTAAGTTACGGTGTTATCAAGATGAACATCGATACCGATACTCAGTGGGCTTTCTGGGACGGCGTGCGCGAGTATGAGGCTAAAAATAGAGCATACTTGCAAGGTCAGATCGGCAACCCAGAGGGTGAGGATAAGCCAAATAAAAAATACTACGACCCAAGGAAATGGCTAAGAAGTGGCGAGGAGAGCATGGTTAAGCGTCTTCAGACTGCTTTTAGCGACTTAAACTGCCTAAATAGGAACTAATCCTATGCAAAATCAAAATGATTTTAGTGAGCTAAGCGTGCCAAAAGAGCGCCAAGCTCACTCTTTCTTTGTCTTTTTTAAAGTTATCTTTATCCCTTTAGCCATCTACATATTGGCGGTACTAGCGTATCTTGGTATTATAAATTTTCAGATGAAGCTTCACACCATCGTAATGATGGGCGTTATACTCTTTGTCGCTTTTGTATTTTCACGCCACAGCGCCTTGGTAGCCTACTCAAATTTCTTAGCAAATGCCAAAGACTACAAGATAAGGCTAAAAGAATTTATCATCGCTCATCTCTTTGAAATCTCAAGCGTCAAAAAGGCAAACGCTAAATTTGAAGATTTTTTTGAGAGTTATACAAGAAATTTTAGAAATGACAACCTAGCAAACATCGGCCAAGCAGTCTTTCCTATGCTTGGAATTTTGGGCACATTTATCAGTATCGCTATCTCGATGCCAAGCTTTAGTTCAAGCACTGCAAACGGACTTGAAAAAGAGATCGCTATACTGCTAAACGGCGTGGCTACGGCATTTTACGTCTCTATTTACGGTATATTTTTAGCGCTTTGGTGGATGTTTTTTGAAAAGATCGGCATTAGTAAATTTGAGAGATTTTATAGCGAGCAAAAAGAGCTAAGCCGAGAGTTTTTCTGGCAGGAAAATGAGCTAAATGCAAATTTCATGAAAGCAAGTGTTGGCTACTTCAAAGATAGTCACGATGCCTTTAAAATGGTGCTTGATGATAAATTTATAAAAGAGCTAAGCGAGCAGACAAATGAGAAATTTAAGAGCCTAAAAGAGCTTTGTGAGGTTGAAAAAAATATCATCAATCAAAGCAAAGCCGAGCTTAGCGCAAATTTAAAAATGCTAAATGAATCTAGGCTAAAACAAGATGAATTTGTAAAGATCCACTCCGATATACTAAAGGCAGTTGGCGCGTTTTCTAACGCCTTTAAAGATATGGAGGTTAAGCTTTTAACCGAGCATGCAAAGCTTGGCGAAATTTTTAGCAGAAATTTAAATGCCACAAAAGAGAGCCAGCTTAAATTTGAGCAGACTATCAAGAGCTTTGACGCCATTTTAAAAGAATTTTCTCTCTCTTTGATGAAAGAGCAAAACGAGGCGTTAAAGGCATTTAGAGCCTCACTCGTGGAGAGTGCGACGATATTTAAGGCAGCCTACGAGCAAGAGGGCAGGAGCTTGGAGCGTGAAAAAGAGCGTGAGAGCCTCATTGCTGAGCTTAAGAGAAACATAGACGAGATCGATAAAGAAGCAAATTCTGTAATAGAAAAAATCGAAAATCTAGTGCAATGAAAATAAATAAAAATAACGAAGATCAATCGAGCTTTTGGGTTTCGTACGCAGATTTGATGGCTGGTCTGCTCTTTGTTTTTATGCTGCTAATAGGCGCTGTCGTCGTAAAATACGTCCTAACTCAAAACACCCTTGAAAATAAAGAGCAAGCCATTATCGCAGCCCTAGCAAATTTAAAAGACGCTCAGGGTAAGAATTTCACCCTTGAAGAGCTAAATGACGCCCTAAAAAGCGAGCTTTCAAAGATAAGCGACGAAAACATAAATTTAAAAAAATCAAATGAAATTTTTGTCATCCAAATAGACGCCCTAAAAGAAAAACTAGCCCAGCTCATAGAGGAAAACAAGGACGCAAATGCGAGCATAAAAGAGCTAAATGCCAGCATTTTTGATCTAAATCAAAAGATGATCGTGCTAAATGATGAAATTTCATCAAAAGATAGGGCGCTTAGCGACGCAAATGAAAGCAGCGAGAAAAATTTAGCCAAGATCGCCTTTTTGCTCGAGCAAGTGAGCAAAAAAGAAGCTAGATATGACGAGCTTTTAAGGGATCTAAATGTCACTCGTGACAGGGTCAAAAACCTAACTGGCATAAGGGTAAAAGTGATCTCAGCCCTAAAAGATAGGCTAGGCTCAAGTATCGAGATCGATCCAAACTCAGGCGCACTAAAGCTTAGCTCCTCAGTGCTTTTTGATAAGGCAAGTGCAGTCTTAAAAGAAGAGGTCAAAGAGGAGCTAAAAGCCACGCTTAGTAAGTATTTTGACGTGCTTTTAAATGATAAAGAGATCGCCTCAAACATCGATCAGATCGTGATCGAGGGCTTTACTGATAGCGACGGAAGCTACATTTACAACCTAGAGCTTTCACAAAAAAGAGCCTACGCGGTGATGGAGTTTATAAACTCATTTAGCGATGATGCGCGCCTTAGAAAGCTGCTTGTCGCAAGTGGCCGAAGCTACAACGAGCTAGTTTTTAAAGATGGAGTCGAGGACAAGGACGCTTCAAGGCGCATAGAGATCAAATTTTCACTCTCAAACAAAGAGGCTATCAATGAGATAGAGAAATTTTTGGAGTTTAAGGGTGATTGATAAAATTCGCTTAAGAGGGCGAGAATTTTGGCTTTTAAGAGATGATCTGTTAGGCGAGTTTAACGGCAACAAAGCAAGAAAGCTAGAGTACTTTCTAAAGGCTGATCTTAGCGGCGTCAAAGTCATCGTATCTCACGGCTCAAGCCAGTCAAATGCCATGTATAGCCTAAGTCTTTTTGCCAAGCTAAAAGGGCTTAAATTTTACTACGTCGTCTCTCATCTTAGTTCAAATTTAGAGCAAAATCCAGTTGGGAATTTCAAATTTGCACTTGAAAATGGCATGGAATTTTTTGTAAAAGAGGAGCGTGAGAAATTTGCTAAAGAGCTAGCAAAGAGCCAAAATGCACTCTTTATAAATGAAGGTGTGGCGCAGAGTGAGGCTGAGCTTGGCTTTATCACGCAAGCACGTGAGATAAATGAGTGGAGCAAAAAAAGTGGCATAAGGCCTGATATTTTCTTGCCCTCAGGCACAGGTACTAGCGCATGCTACCTGGCAAAGCATACCGATCTTAGAGTATTTACAGCGCCTTGCGTAGGGGATGGCGACTATCTAAAAAGGCAAATTTACGAGCTAGACAAAAACAGCAAAGTGCAAATTTTAAATCCGCCAAAGAAGTATCATTTTGGAAATTTATACCCTGAGCTTTATGAAATTTGGCTTGAGGTTTGCAAAAGTGGCGTAGAATTTGAGCTTATTTACGACCCAGTAGGCTTTATGACACTTTTTGCAAATTTAGATAAGCTTGGGAGCGAAATTTTATATATCCACCAAGGCGGAATTTTAGGTAACATTACACAAAAACAAAGATATGAGAGAAAACTAAAAATAAAGGATCATAAATGAAATTTTTACACAGCAGCGACGCTGACTTTGAGAGTAAATTTTCGCAGCTTGTTAGACGAAGTGACAACGATATGAGTGCCGTGATGCCAGTGGTTGCAGGCATCATAGACGAGATAAAAAAAGATGGCGATAGCGCGCTTTTTGCACAGATAGCTAAATTTGATAAATTTAATGTCACAAGCAAAAACGACATAATGATCGACGTAAAAGAGATGGAAGCGGCCTACAATTCGCTAGATAACGCCCTAAGAGTGGCTCTAAATTTAGCCCACGATAGGATAAAAAGCTATCACGAGCGCACAAAGCAAAGCGACTGGACATATAAGGACGAGCACGATATCTTGCTTGGCGCAAAATACACCGCAGTTGATCGCGCTGGCCTTTATATCCCAGGCGGCAAGGCTGCATATCCTAGCTCGCTTCTCATGAATGCTATCCCAGCAATTGTAGCAGGCGTAAAAGAGATCGTTGTCTGCACCCCAGCACCAAATGGCAAGGTAAATCCTCTGCTCCTTGCTGCGATGCACCTTTGTGGTATCAAAACAGCCTTTAAAATAGGCGGTGCAAGCGCGATCGCAGCGATGGCGTACGGCACAGCAACCGTGCCAAAGGTAGATGTCATCACAGGACCTGGCAACATCTACGTAGCGACTGCTAAAAAGCTAGTTTATGGCGACGTAAATATCGATATGATCGCAGGTCCAAGCGAGATAGGCGTGATAGCTGATGATAGTGCGGACCCTCGCCACATAGCGATCGATCTGCTCTCACAAGCCGAGCATGATGAGATCGCGAGTGCCTTTTTGATAACGCCAGTGGAGGCCTTTGCAAGAGCAGTGCAAAGACATATAGAGGACGAGCTAAAAACTTTAAAACGAGAACCAATCGCGAGTGCTAGCATGAGAAACAAAGCCGCTATCATTGTTGCAAAAGATTTACAGGAGTGCTTTAAACTGATGAACGAGCTTGCTGTGGAGCACCTAGAGATCGCTACAAACGACGCTTTGAGCTATATGGACGAGGTAAAACACGCTGGTGCGATATTTTTTGGACACTTCACACCTGAAGCGATGGGCGATTATTTAGCTGGACCAAACCACACCTTGCCAACTGGCGGAAGTGCGAGATTTTACTCGCCGCTTGGAGTTGAAAATTTCATGAAGCGAAGCTCTATCATCTCAGTTAGCAGAAAGGGCATCATGCACCTTGGCAAACCATGCATGCAGCTAGCTGAAGCTGAAGGGCTAACAGCTCACAAAAAATCAATCGCAGTGAGACTAGAAGACTAAAAAGGGCAAAGAATTTAGGAAAAATGGCTTTTTCTAAATTCTTTTTATAATATTTTTGCTTTAAGAAATATTTTTGCAACTTTTTATGAAATTTATAGTAAAATCCATCACGAAACTACTAAAAAAGGAGTTGATATGAAGTTAGGAACTTATACTGCAAACCAGGCTTCAGGAAACTATTATTTAGATCAAGCTAAAAATAGCGAGAAAAAGGCGCTAAACGCCATCTCTGCAAATAGCGAGATCAAAGCATCAGGTGCAAATTTGCAAATCGCAGAGAGCTTACTTTCGCAAACAAATGTCCTAAACGAGGGCATGGCAAATGCAAACGATATGATCGGTATGCTTCAGATCGCCGACTCAACGCTTTTAAATTTAAGCGAGAGCGCAGATAAGATCGGCGAGCTATCAAGCAAGCTTTCAAACCCAGCTCTTTCGGCTAATGAGCAAAAGGGTATAAAAGGTGATATAAATGCGCTTAAAAATGCGATGAGTGACAGCGTAAAAGAGGCTAAATTTAACGGTAAAAACGTTTTTGACACCGAGCTTGGCTTTTTCACAGGCGAGGGCACAAAAAATATAAATTTAAGCACAAATGCTCTTTTAGATGTAAAAGAAGACGGCTCAAATTCAGGTGAAATTTTGAAAAATATAAATTCACTTCGCTCAGAGATTGGCTCGACACAAAACGCTGTGTTCAAGGGTATGAACGCTCTAGCTGCCAGAAGCGTAGCAAACGCTAATAGCGTAGAGAACCTTGATAGTAGCGACATCGCAAAGAGCTTAGAAGAAAATTTACAAGCAAATTTAAAGCTATATGCTGCCTCTTTAGCTAAAGCTCACGATACTACGAGCTTGGCTGCAAAACTAGATAAACTTCTAG
>CAUSWS010000025.1:0-10974 GCA_963535265.1 uncultured Campylobacter sp.
GATCTTGATGAGAGCGAGCAAATTTTAAAGCCCCACATCCTAGAGGCGCTTAGTTTTAGGGCATAAAATGAAAAATTTATATTTAGACACGAGAGTTTTAGACGAGCGAGCGAGCGAGAAGTTTGGCCTTAGCGAAGAGCTTTTGATGGAAAATGCAGCCACAGGCATAGCAAATTTTATCCGTAAGAAATTTAAAAAAGGCGAGAGAGTGCTTGGCGTTTGTGGCGGCGGAAATAACGGCGCTGACGTGCTTTGCGCTTTAAGGATGCTAGAGGGCGAGTATGAGTGTGAATTTATCCTAGCTAGTAAAAATTTAAAGCCACTTGCCACTAAACAGCTTGAAAGGGCTAAATTTGCTAGTGTACGTGAGAGCAAAGAGGTAGAAAATA
The DNA here is from genome assembly GCA_963535265.1 of uncultured Campylobacter sp. Classification (GTDB taxonomy): domain Bacteria; phylum Campylobacterota; class Campylobacteria; order Campylobacterales; family Campylobacteraceae; genus Campylobacter_A. The sequence goes on from CAUSWS010000025.1 coordinate 390, forward strand.
GCTTAAATAGCGCAAAATGCCTCATAGATGGACTTTTTGGCTCAGGGCTAAATAGAGCTTTGGATCAAAATTTAATCGCTCTCATCTCAAAAATAAACGCTAGCCCTGCTTATATCATCGCTTGTGACGTGCCAAGTGGGCTAAGTAGCGAGGGTAAGGTGCTTGGCGCTTGCGTAAAAGCAGACACTACTATCACGATGGGCGCTAGAAAGTTAGGTCTTTATAGCGACACGGCAAAAGACTACGTTGGCAAGATAAAGGTCGCCATTCTTGGCGTAAGCTCGCAAAACTACGAGTGCAAAAGCGACTATCACCTGCTTGAAAAATGCGATCTTGAGCTACCAGATAGAGCTATACAGTGCGTAAATAAGGGCGATTTTGGCCACGCATTTATCATATCTGGCGAGCACGTGGGAGCAAGCAAGCTTTGCGCAAAGGCGGCATTTGCCTTTGGGGCTGGGCTAGTTAGCGTCATAGGCGAGCAGGGTTTAAATTTACCAACGCATATCATGCAAGCTAGCAAAATAAGCGAGAAAATGAACGCTGGAGCCCTTGGTATGGGGCTTGGCAAAAAGGGCATAGAAGAGCTTGAGGTGCAAATTTTAAAAGGCAAAAAGCTTGTTCTTGACGCAGATCTCTTTTACAGCCCAAAAGTGCTCGATTTGCTAGATGAGAACTGCGTCTTGACACCTCATCCAAAGGAGTTTTGCTCGCTTTTAAAAATTTGCAAAATAGCCGATATAGATGTGCAAACTTTGCAAGAAAACAGATACGCTTACGCTAAGGCTTGGAGCGAGAAATTTAGCGCCGTGCTCATGCTAAAAGGGGCAAACACTATAATCGCTAAGGACGGGCAAATTTACGTCATGCCTTATGGCAAAAACACGCTTGCAAAAGGCGGTAGCGGCGACGTGCTAAGCGGCCTTGTGCTAGCACTTTTAGCTCAAGGTTACGAGCCACTTCGTGCTGCCATTTCAGCCACCCTAGCTCACGCACTTAGCCTTAGAAATTTTGGCAAAAACAGCTACGCGCTTGAGCCAACAGACATCATCAAAGGAGTAAAATGCTTACGAAAAAGATAGCCGTGCTTTTTAGCGGCAGTGGCTCAAATTTAGAAGCGATACTTAAAAAAGTTCATAATCAAATTTTTAATGGCGTAAAGATAGAAGTTTGCCTTTGTATCTGTAATAAACCTGGTGCATTTGGCATCGAGCGAGCTAAAAAATTTGGGCTTGAAACGACGATAATAGAGAGCGCTAAATTTAACAAACGTGAGGAATTTGACGCTGCTTTGGTGGAGCAAATTTTAAAAAGCGGTGCTGATTTAACGGTGCTTGCAGGCTTTATGCGGATACTAACGCCTGTTTTTACAACGCAAGTAAAAGCCATAAACCTTCACCCATCTATCCTACCGCTTTTTAAGGGCGCTCATGCGATAAATGAGAGCTTTGAGAGCGATATGATGATAGGCGGTGTGAGCGTGCATTATGTGAGTGAGGAGCTTGACGGGGGCAAACTGATCGCGCAAAGGGCGTTTGAGCGTGAAGATGGCATGAGTTTAGATGAGTGGGAGGCTAAAATTCACGCCATAGAGCATGAAATCTTGCCACAAAGTATAATAAAAATTTTAACAAAGGAAGTAAATGTTTGAATGGTTGAGTTCGCCAGAGGCGTGGATATCGCTACTTACGCTAACTGGCTTGGAGATAGTTTTAGGCATAGATAACATCATATTTATCGCTATTTTAGTAGGCAAACTGCCGCCAGAGCAAAGAGGGAAAGGCCGCATTTTAGGGCTTGGCTTTGCGATGATCACTAGGATCATCCTGCTACTTTCGCTATTTTGGATCATGAAGCTTACAAAGCCGCTCTTTAGCATAGGCGAGCTTAGCATCACTGGGCGCGATCTAGTGCTTATAATAGGCGGTCTATTTTTGATAGTAAAATCATCAATGGAGATCCACGCAAACGTCACTGGCAAGCATGAAGAGGCTCACGAGAGCAAGTCTCATCCAGGATTTTTTGCGACTATCCTTGAGATAGGCATTTTAGACATAGTCTTTTCACTAGATAGCGTTATCACCGCAGTTGGCATGGCTCAGCACATCGATATCATGATACTTGCCGTCATCATCGCAGTTGGCGTGATGATGTTTGCCTCAAAGGCGATCTCAGAATTTGTCAATAACAACCCGACCATAAAAATGCTTGCACTCGCATTCTTGGTGCTAGTTGGCTTTGCGCTCATACTTGATGGCTTTGGCGTGCATGTGCCAAAAGGCTACATCTACTTTGCGATGGGCTTCTCGCTAGCGGTTGAGTGCCTAAATATCTACGCTAGAAAAAGGGCATCAAGAGATCAAAAATAAAAATGTGAGCCAAAATGCAGATAAAAAATTTAGATCACATCGTTATAGTCGTAAGCGACGTTAAAGAGGCGCTTAAATTTTACTGCGACATTTTAGGCATGCGACCAATCCAGAAAGACGGTCACATTAGCCTAAATTTTGGCTCACAAAAGATAAATTTACATAGGTTTGAGGGTGAGTTTTTACCTACGGCAAAGTATCCAACAAAAGGCAGTGTTGATATATGCTTTTAGCTAAAAATGGCATAGAGGACGTGCGATTGGAGCTACTTTCAAAAGGTGTGAAGCCAGAGCTTGGCGTCGCTAGGCGAAACGGAGCACTTGGAGCAATGAAAATTTATATATTTACGGCAGAAATTTGATAGAGCTTAGCCCAGATGAAATTTAACAAGAAGACAGCTTGGACCTACTAAAAGACCCGCTAAATAAACTAATCATCTTGCTCTCGCTGCCAGCTGGCGTGGGCATGATGTTTAACACGCTTTACAACGTCACTGGCACATTTTTCGCAGCTAAAATTTCAACCCTTGCAATTGCTGGCATGGCGATGAGCTTTTTGCTCTATCTAAGTGTCGTTGGCATCGGGCTTGGCTTTGGCTCGGCACTCACCGCGCTAATAGGCAACAGCCTAGGCGCAAACAAACCAAAAATGGCTAAGCTTTATGCGGCAAATGGCATCGTTTTTGTGCTTCTTTTTGCCTTATTTATGGGGCTTTGTGGCTACTTGCTAGCGCCAAATTTACTAGTTATTTTAGGTGCAGATCACCACTACATCAAAGAGGCACTTGACTACGCTGGCGTTATCTTTCTTGCCTCGCCATTTTTCCTACTCATAAAGTCACTTAACGGCGTTCTTGTCGCACTTGGTGACACCAAAACCTACCGCAACTGGCTATTTTTAGGCCTTTTTATCAACGCATTTTTTTGCTATCTTTTTGCCTTTGGCTTTGATCTTGGCGTAAAGGGCCTTGCTCTAGCGACGGCTAGCGTGCAATTTTTAGGTATGATCTATCTCTTTTTTAAAGTTATAAAGAGCAAGATGATAGAGCCTAGAAATTTAGGCTACTTCATACCAAATTTTGCCGTCTGGGCAAAGATACTAAAGCAAGCCTTGCCAGCTTGTCTAAACTACCTCTCGATGTCGCTTGGCTCGCTCGTGCTTTTAAAATTTGTGAGCTTTTACGGCGTAAATGCAGTGGCAGGTTATGGCATAGCTTTAAGGATCGAGCAAATTTTAGTACTTCCAACCATCGGCATGGCAGCAGGAGTGCTTAGTATCATCTCAAGAAATTACGGCGCTAAGAGCTTTCAAAGAGTATTGCAGTGTTACAAACTATCGCTTCTTTTTTTGCTCATCTACTGCGTCTTTGCCTACATCTTTATAAGGCTTTTTGGCGAGAGTGCGATCAGGCTCTTTGACAGCACGCCAGCCGTGCTTGAGGTAGCCAAACTCTACCTTGGCATCAACTCACTTGCCTATATGGCTTACGGCACGATAAACATCTCAGGCAGCACCCTGCAGGCGATAAAACGCCCAGTAGCGATCTTTTTGCTAAATGGCTTTAGACAGCTCGTGCTTCAATGCTCGCTTTTTTACGCGGTGGTCTTTTGGCTAGGACTTGAGATCAAATTTATGTGGCTAGCGCTATTTTTTAGCGTCTATTTTACGGCGATTTGCTTTTTGGCTTGGACGCTTTTTAGGTTAAAAAGAGCTACGAGCGCAAGCTTTTAAATTTAAAGCTAAACGCAAAAAAGCAAAGCGAGGCGACTAAGATGATACTAGCTCCGCCTGTGAGGTTAAAGTAAAAGCTGATTACAAGTCCGATAAAGCAAAAAATGATAGAAAAAATGGTTGAGATTAGCATCATTAGCCCTAGTCTTTTGGCGAAAATTTGCGCAATATATGGCGGTATGGTAAGTAGTGCGATGACAAGTATTAGCCCCACCACGCGGATCGTAGCCACCACGCAAAGCGCCATCATACAAACTAGCAGATAGTGAAAAAATGTCGTATTGACCCCGCGAAGTTTTGCAAACTCCGCATCAAAGCTGATCGCCACAAACTGGCGGTAAAAAAGTGCGATGAGCGCCAAAAACAAGAGGTCTAAAACGCTCATAAACGCAATATCTGTGCCGCTAACTGCAAGGATCGAGCCAAAAAGATAGCTCATAAGATCGGCATTATAGCCAGGTGTGAGGTCGATAAATATAATGCCAATAGCCATACCAATCGCCCAAATAGCGCCTATTACAGAGTCGATGTTTGTCTTATCTTTTAGAGTGATCGTGGCGATGATGAGCGCTAGAAGCAGCGAAAATATGCTCGCTCCAAAAAGTGGCTCAAGTGAGAAGAAAAAGGCAAACCCTATGCCGCCATACGCACCGTGTGCGATGCCCCCAGCGATGAAAGTCATCTTATTTATCACGACAAGCGAGCCTATCATGCCGCATATTATGCTTACTAAAATGCCAGCAATAAAGGCATTTTGCATAAAATTTAACTCTAAAATTTCACTCATTTTCTCTCTTTAAAATTTAAAAACATTGCTCTTTGTCTTTTCGCAGCCACACTCGCCAAGCGCGATCTCGACGTCGCAAAAATGGCTATGTGTTCTAGCTAGATGCTCGATAAATTCCCTCTTAGCAAGGTTTTCATGCGTTTTATGAATGTGTAAATTTTTACTAACGTAAGCGATCTTTGTAGCGTAGTTTAGCACGATATTTAGGTCGTGACTAACTAAAACCACGCCAACGCCATTTGCATTTATGCCCTTTAAAATTTCATAAATTTCAGCCTGCCCTTTTGTGTCGATGCTTGCCGTTGGCTCATCTAAGATGAGCACTTTCGCGTTTGCACAAAGCGCCCTAGCGATATAGACGCGCTGCCTTTGACCGCCACTTAGCTCGCCGATCCTCGCGTTTGCAAACTCGCTCATGCCGACCTTCTCAAGAGCACTTAGCGCTAGAGCTTTTTCATCTTTTGAGTAAAAACCAAAGATTTTTTTATCGATTAGCCCCATTAAAACGACTTCTAAAACCATCATCGGAAAGCTTTGATTTGATAGGAAATTTTGCGGCACGTAGCCTATAAATTTACTTACCTCGCTTGGCTCTTTACCAAAGAGCTTGATCTCGCCACTTTGTGGTTTTAGTAGCCCTAAAATGAGCTTTAAAAGCGTGCTTTTGCCCCCGCCATTTGGACCAATTATCGCTAAAAACTCGTCGCTACTATAGTCTAAATTTATGTCCTCTAAAACGACTTGTTTATCGTAGCTAAAGTTTAAATTTCTAATTTTTATAATATCTTTCAAAATAGGCTCTTTTGCGTAAATGTCGTGACAAAAATGAAAAGTCCAAGCCAAAGCATGATGCCAAGGGCTGCAAATTCTGCGTAGATTTTAAACTTTTTTAGCTTAATGTTCGTGCTGATCTTTGAGCCAAAAACTGCCGCTACAAATATCACCACGCTCATGCCAAGCGCCATAAACAGGCCACTTATCACGCCTGCAAAGTAGCTGCCTATCTCATTTGCCAGCACAAAGACTAGTATCGTGCCAGGACAGGGTACAAGAGCCGCAGCAGCCGCTACTAGCCACTCCTCTTTGCTCTTTGGCTTTTTAGTGGAGCAAATTTGGCAACCGCATTCACTTGTAAATTTTGTATTTTTACTCAAATTTTGACTTAGATTTGATCTAAAAATATAAAATTTAGTCTCATTTTTGTTTGAGAGATAAAATTTGATCTTTTTAACGAGCATAAAAATCGCCACAAAAAAGATCACAACTCCAGAAAACGCGGTCGTTATGCTAGCTGTGTCCTTTGTAAGGTCGTTACTCACCTCTCGTAGAAACAAAAAGCTAGCAAAGACAAAGACAAATGCGCCCACAACATGCAAAAAGCCGATCTTTAACGCAAACAAAAACGCCCTTTTGTAGCTGCCACCAGTTGCGGCAAAATATGAGCTAGTTAGCACCTTGCCATGCCCTACGCCAGCAGCGTGCAAGAAGCCATAGCCAAATGAGATAAGTGCCAAAAATAGCAGCGCAAGCGGACTTTTGTAATCCACGCTTCTTAAAATTTGCTTTAGCCTATCAAGCAAGCTTAGGCTAGTTTTTGAGACGATGTCAAATTTAGCCTCATCGATCTTATCTATCTGGCTTAAATTTTCATCGCTCACGCTGGCTACTGGCTCTTTTAGCAGCTCTTTAAGCGCTGGCTTTTCGTTGTGAGCTTTGGCTGCCTCTTTGCTTGAAAATGTAAAAAATATCAAATTTAAGTTTGAATTTGGTATCGCCCAGAAGCTTTCACCCACCAAAAATGCGTTATTTTGCGTAAATTTGAAGTTAAAATAGCCCTCTTTATCCTCCATATCAACCGACACGACAAGACCGTCAGCGACCACTAAATTTGTCTTAAAACTAACATCAAATTTAAGCCTGCCCTCATCAAAATAGAGTTTGTAATTATTTAAATTTGGCTCTACTTTAGTGGCGTTTTCGTCCTTGTAATAATACTCGATCTGCGTCAAATAGTGCCTTGGCACGAGGTAGTCTAGCAAATTTAAGCGGATCTTTCTAAGCTCTTTTTCATCTATCTTTTCATCTTGATTGAGGTCAAAATTTTGCTTCATAAGATCTGAGAAATTTTGCGAAAAGGTCCAAGTAAAGGCTATTTGCGTGATGTTATTTTCGTGTGCGACGAATTTCGCGCTAACGTGAGCTGTGGGGCTATAAAGCGAGCATAGAGCACACCCGAAGGCATTTATGGCTAGTAGGCAAATGACGATCAGGCGTGCTAACATTTCTATAGACTTTTTGCGAAAATTTCAGCCGTTTTTTTCATCTCGGCTAACCAGTTTTCAGGCAACTGATCTATCATGACGACCTTTGAGCCAGTCTCTTTTGCGATCAAATTTGCAGCCTTTGTTGGGAATTGTGGAGCTACAAAAATGACCTTTACACCGTGCTCTTTAGCCTCTTCGATGAGCTCTTTTAGCTCGGCTGGCTTTGGCTCTTTGCCCTCTATTTCAATGGCGATTTGCTCTAAGTTATAGCGCTTTGCAAAGTAGCCCCAAGATGGATGATACACGATAAATTCGCGAGTTTTGACATCTTTTAGCTCATTTTTGATAAAGCCATCAAGCTCGTCAAGGCTAGCTTTAAATTTAGCCAAATTCTCCTCATAAAGCTTTGCATTTTGCGGGAATTTCTCTATTAGCGCCTTTGCGATGTTATCAGCTTGAGTTTTTACTAGGATAGGGTCAAGCCAGATGTGTGGGTCAAGGCCGTCATGATGGTGGTGATGGTGCTCTCCCTCGTGGTCATGGTGCTCATGTTTATGTTCGCCCTCATGCTTGTGCTCGTGGTGCTCTTCATGTTCATGCTCCTCGCTCATAGCGATCTTTTCGATGCCTTCTTGCGTCTTTACGATGCGTAAATTTTTAAATGTCTTTGAGAAGCGATCCAGCCACGCATTCTCAAACTCGATGCCGATAGCAAAGTAAAGCTCGCTCTTTTCAAGCTCCTTCATCTGCTTTGGCTTTGGCTCATAAGTGTGCGGATCAGCGCCCTTTCCTACCATCGCATTTACATCTAGCGTATCTCCAGCGATCTGCTCGACGAAAAATTTCGTTGGCAGTATGCTAGTAGTCACAACCGGCTTTGCAAAAAGAGACAAAGCACAAACGGCTAATAAAACGATAATTTTTCTCATTATCTCTCCTTTAAAAAATAATTGCGAAGTTTAGCAAAATGCAACTTGGTTGCAACTTAAAATACAAAAGCCTAAATTTAGCCTTTTCTTTTAAATATAGTTTAAATCTTTTAGCGTTAATATACGCAAAATAAAAAGGGCAAAGATGAACGCGAGAAATTTCTTAGAAGAGCACAATATCAAGGCTACGACGTTTCGCATAAAGCTTGTTGAAATTTTACAAAACGCCAAAGCACCGCTAAGCTATGATGAAATTTTAGAGAGCCTTGACGCAAACAAGACAACCTTTTATAGAAGTATGGAAATTTTTGAAAAAGAAAATCTCGTGATAAAAACCGAAAACAACCACAAGAGCTACTATGAGCTGGCAAATGAGGCCAAAGCCTACTTCATCTGCGACGTCTGCCACAAGGTGACAAACATCGATATGCCCCGCCTAAACGTCGCTAAAAATATAAAAAGTGCCGTCATAAAAGGCGTTTGCGACGAGTGTGATCACGAGTAAAGCGTGATGACCTCAGCTGGGATCGCTTTTGGGCGGTTTGTCTTTAGATCGATATAGACAAACTCCGTCTTGCCAGTTGCTATTAGTTCTCCATCCTTTTTAAACTCAAAATATCTGCAAGATGTCGCCTTGCCTTCAGCCTGCGTGTAGGTGTGAATTTCTATTTTATCCATCAGTTTCGCACTTTTTATATATTTTGCTTCATTTTTTCTAATGAGCCAAATTTCACCCCTTTTATACTGCGCCTCGACCGTGTCGCCAACAGCGGCAGAGTGGGCAAATGCCGCCTCTTGCATAAGCGTGAAATAATAGACATTATTCATGTGTCCGTGCATATCTATGGCTTGTGGCGGGATGGTGACGTGATATATAAAATCTCTCATTTTTGACCTTTTTTGCTAAAATTATAACCAAAAATGAGGAGCTAAAATGCAAAATTTATGGGATAAAAAGGCGTCAAACTATCAAAGATTTGACGGTAAGATCAGCGCTATCCAGCAGCAAATTTATAGTAAAGCCTTGGCTTGGGGGGTTGATTTTAGTGGCAAAGATATCCTTGATATAGGCTGTGGCACGGGTGTTTGGAGCATATTTTTATCAAAAACGGCTAAACATATAACAGGCATTGATAGTTCAGAAAAGATGATAGAAATTTTAAATGAGGACGCAAAGAGATTTGGCGTGACAAATTTAAGCAGTGAGGTTTGTTCGTGGAGAGAATTTAAGCCTAAAAAGTACTTTGATATCGCCATTTGCACGATGAGCCCAGCCATTGCAAGCGACGAGGATTTTTTGAAATTTCAAAACTGCGCCAAGCAAAAACTCTATCTTGGCTGGGACAAGCCTAGAAGCTCCGATCTGCTTGAGCCATTTTTTGAAAAATTTGGCCGCACGCTCTCGCAAAAAAACGTTGTAAATAGGCTTGAAGCATGGCTAAACGAGCAAGGCATCGCCTATAAGAGTGAAATTTTAAATGAGACTAGGATCGCTAGACGAAGTGTGCAAGAAGCTGCTGAGAATATCTGCTGGCACCTTGAGATAAACGGAGCTAAAAACTACGATGAAAAGGCGGTTTTAGCGATGTTAAAAGAGAGATTTGAGGGCGAGTTTATAGACGAGAAAATTGACTCTCAAATGAAGCTTTTTGTCTTTTAAAGCTTAAATTTAGAGCAAATTTGCTTGCCAAATTCGCTAAAAATGACACCAAAGATGATGAGCGCAGCTCCAAAAATTTGCCAGATGCTAAGTATCTCGCCAGCAAAAAAATAGCCTATTAGCCCAGCAGAAACTGGCTCTAGGCAGAAAAATAAGGCCGCCTTGCTAGCGGTCGTATATCTTTGAGCGATGGTTTGCACAAAGTAGCAAAAAATGGTGCCAATCACCGTCGTGATAAATATCGCTATGAAAAATTCCCTATCAAAATTTGGCACGATACTGCCCTGAAAAAGTGCGAAAACAAGCGAGAGCATGGCATTTGTGAGAAAGACCACAAAGACAAGCAGATAAAGCTCGCTCTTTCTTACAAAGTGGCCATTTAACGTAGTATAAAGCGCATAAAATATCGCACAAACAAGTGCTAGCGCCTCTCCAGTCCCAAGTGCGAGCGTAGCGCCACTTAAGAGCCAAAGCCCAAAAATAGCTATGATCGCGCCAAAAATAGCAAAAATGCTTATCTTATTTTTAAAAAACACTGCCGCCATAAAAGGGACTATCACGCACTCAAGCCCTGTGATAAAGGCGACGCTCGAGCTAAATGTGAGCTTTAGGGCGTAAGTCTGCGTTGCAAATGACAAAAACAGCACCACACCAAGGATAACGCCGTAGATGACGCTCTTTTTGTCAAATTTCTTAGCAAATTTAAGCGCGACAAAGCCCATAAATATAGCCGAGAGAAAAAACCGGCAAAAAAGCATGACAAAGACGCCATTTGTCTTTAGCGCGTTTGCCATGGGTAAAAATGTAGCGCCCCAAACGACGGCAACTACGATAAGAGCGATGTC
>CAUSWS010000026.1:0-10962 GCA_963535265.1 uncultured Campylobacter sp.
TTACAATAATGAATAATTTTTATAAAGATAGTTTTTCATATCATTCTGAATAAAACAAACTTGTATATTTTGAATTTTTTAGAAATAATAAAATCATAAATTTAATACTAACACTATCAAAACTGATCAAATTATAAGGTATTTCAAATCATGTAATACTTTTATAAAAAATAATATAAATAGATCAAAAAATAGTCTATACAATAGTTATAATAACCTATTGTTATCTTAGATTGCAACAATTATATTGTCAAAGTTAGAGTTTATTATGCCTGATATTTATACTAAAGATATTGAGTCAGTATTTTAAGCCCAGCCCTTAATCCTAATACTACCAATAAAAAATATTACAAATATTTCCCTTAATCTATTAGCTTAGTAGAATATGATGAAATTTACAGGATATCAGTAAAGATTTAAAGTATAACTACAAAATAAATAATCTTGGGTCCTTTATAAAGAGGGGAGGTGAACTATTGAAAAGGTTTTTGTAATAAAAATTAATACCAAAACCGAGAGAGAGCTAATTTAATAAAGTAATTTATCCAGATTTTACATCATGGCTTAAAAAAGATTAACTTTTATTCTAATTTCAATATTCGCAAGAAACCAGAGAATAAAATATATTGATAATATCAGTAAACATTTCATATTTTATTAACTTTATTGCAAGATAATAAAAACTATTTAGAAAATAGTCGCCTTATTCAACAACTAAAATACAAAAAAGATAGGAATCTAAATAACCTTCTTAAATAAAGTAAAAATAATGATAATTTCATAAAAAGCAGTCAATAAGGCAACCAACGGACATTTTTTGAAAAATATAAGACCAGAATGAAAATCATAAATAAATATAATCTCACAGTTCTTTTCTTTATAAAATAAGTTTCAGTTAACTTCTCTTATACATACTACATTATACACAATACTCATCGGTTCTATTAAATCGTCTCCACCGTCTACTTCAAAAGCATATGCGCTATTGCCAGTATTGATGGTTGATGACCAGTATCTACCATTTTTTATATTGCCAAAAATATTTTTTATTGCTGGATTAAATTTTGAAAAATCAGTGATAGTTAAAAACTCATGTCTAGTAGGTAGTCTCCAGTCACTAAAGCCAGCATACTGTAAATTTTTGCAATACTCTTTTGCCTGGTTCCAGTCCAATATAGGAGAAGTATTATCTTGCCACATTAGTTTATCAAAAATCTTATCTTTACAAGTAATAGTATTATTTTTAGAGTCTCTGTCACATCTTGTGTTTAGTGCCTCTTGCCTACTGACTGCATTTAAATCGAGATGTCCACATCCGCCAAATATGAACAAAATAGTTGCAAAAAATAGTATTTTTTTAAAGTACATATTTACTCCCCCTTATTTGTTTATATCACGAACACATCTAACTGCCAGCGGAGATCTTGGATGTGAATCAATATAAGAAATAGCTTTAATAATAGTTCCATTAGGTTTTCTGGCATCTAGAGTGCTTGACCAGTATGCTTTGGTTTCACTTAAATTTTTAAATGCTTCAGCTATCATTGTATTTGATTTGCTATTGTCTACTGTGGTTTTCAACTCAATCAAAACAGGCATTCTCCAATCCTTAAAACCTGCATAATCTAATCTTTTGCAATAATTATTTGCTTCTTCTAGATTATTTGCCAAGGCTATACTTTTACCATCCTGCCACATTAAATTTGTAGTAGGATCTATTACTACATCAAGTTTGCCATCTCTGTAAAATTTTGCCTGGTATGCTTTAAACCTCTTACTAACACCTTCTTCTTTTAGCTTTGCCATTCTCTCCATATCATGACGCTTTTGTATCTCTTTTTGTTTTATTTTTTCAGCTTCAATGATTTTTCTTTGGCGTGCTTCTTCTGCAATTTTTAGTTCGCGTTGTCTTTTTGCCTCGGCTGCTTTTTCTTTGGCCTGTTTTTTCTTTCATAGCCTTCTTTTGTCATTGAAACATTATCTGCGTTGACAACAATAGGCTGCCGAACCCCATCTCCAACACTAGCCTTGATCTCACCATAAGATATGTAATCATCATCTTGATAGACCACTAAAACTTTATGCTTGCCAGCCGACACATTAACAATAAGCGCTGAATTCTCTTGGGTCTGACCTTTATAAACATCGTCTATATATACTTTTCCGCCACCTTTTATAACTAGACTAGAAAGTGCTTCAGTAAGAGAACCTTTTGGTTCTTTAATTTTTGGTGCCCCAAGTGAACCAAAAACGCTAATAAGTCCACCCAGAATAGCATAAGTACCATAAATAGCCATATCTGTACGCATCACTTCATTGCGATACTCCTCATCTCCTATCATCCTAAGAGAGTTATATGTTTTGCCAACAATAGCAAGTTGAGAGTTTGCCAGCATTAAACTAGGTAAAGTTATACACAAAATATAAATAAAAAATGTTTTCATTACAAAATCCTTTAAAATTCTTTAATTAACTAAAAATATATTTTTAAAAAGAAACCTACTACTGCAAACGCTATAACACCGCAGGCAAATTTATAATATGACTTGTAAAAACTTATAAAATTTACAAATAAAAAACCTAGAATATACAGCAGATCTGCATTGGGGTCTTGACTTTTATGGATATATAGAAATAGCATTGCAAATAATATAATAGAGGCAGTTATAAGTATCTTATGAATTTTGCCAAAATCTTTACTAAAGATATTAAATACATGAAGAAAAGAACCGACTATAAGAGCTCCACTTATGTATCCTAATTCCAACTCTAGTTGATATTTACAAATAGCATATAAAATTAACCCGGATATGAAAAAAAACAAAGGTTTTTCAAATATTATCAAGATAGTGTCAAAAATTCCTTGAGCGGCATCTGGAAGTTTTTTACCAATTTCTAAATCAGTTTGGGTTACTTTACCAGTCCCTCCACATACAGGGCAGTTTTTGTCTGCTCTTATAAATCCATATCCTTGACAATACCTACATTTTATCTCTCTAGTTACCATATAAAACCTATCTTTTTAAAATTAGTTATTCCACATAAAATCTTCTTATTCTATTTTTGACTTTATATTTTATGTTTATTTTTAAATAAAAAGCCTCACAGAGCCCAAAGGTTTTGATGTTTCTGGGTCTTTGAGCAATAACTAGACAATCTTTTTATTAAAAATTACATAAAATAATAGAATACCAGTTGTATAAAATAGATAGGCTTAATCATGATATATAAACTAAATTAGCAATGTAACAAATAGACCAAACTTTTACTTTTTTAATATCAGTCTTAAAAATAGCAAGAACCAACTGTTTAATTTTGCCTTTTTACAAAAGATTTAGATAAGAAATTCTAAAAAATGGAGTAAATTTCTAAAATATATGTGTTTTATATTACTTACACCACCACAAACATAACAATTTTCACCAAGTTTAAAAAGTCATATCCTTGGTAATACCTACTCTTTACTTTTATGGTTATAATAAAAAACAAATTTTATTTAATATAATTATTCTTAGCTCAAATTTTGTTGAGATAATTTTATAAATAAAAAATTTTCTTAAAAAGTTATTAACCCTGTGAAAAACTCGTGAAAAACTTCTGTTTTTAGACAGAAGTTTTAAGCACTTAGAAGTTAATCAAACTAACTCTAAAATTTAAACTAATATTAATCCAATGTGCTTCTTATAAGCTCTTCAAAGTCTTTAGCGTTCATCGGCTTACCCCAGAAATAACCTTGTATCTCATCGCAGCCTAGCTCTCTTAAAATTTCAAGCTGTGTTTCATCTTCAACACCCTCAGCAATCGTCTTTAGCTCAATATTTTTAGCTAGAGTTATAACGCTTTTTACAACGTCTCTATCGATCTCATTTATAGCGATGTTATCAACTAACTCTTTTGCGATCTTTAGCCTATCTAGCGGATATTTTTTGATATAGTTCATCGATGAAAAGCCAGTGCCAAAGTCATCGATCGAGATACTCATACCCTTGTCTGAAAATTTCTTTAAAACTATTTGCATGATCTCTTCGGCATTGACGAGGCTTGCCTCTGTAAGCTCGATATCAACACACTTTGGATCCATGCCAAATTCTTCAACATAGCCAAAGATATCCGATGCAAAATTTACATTATCAACCTGTTTTGGCGAGATATTGATGCCAACTTTTAGACTGATGCCATACTTTTTGTTCCAGTAGCTCATCTGCCTTATAGCCTCTTTTGCCACCCATATTCCTATTGTATTTATGATAGAGCTTTGCTCGGCTACTGGGATAAATTTAGCCGGACTTACAAAGCCTTTTACCGGAGAGTTCCACCTTATAAGAGCCTCAGCGCCTATTATCTTTTTACCATTTAGCAGATACTGCGGCTGGAAATTTAGGCTAAATTCCTCATCAAAATTCATAGAATTTAGCAAAATTTCTATGTAATTTTTCTCCTGAATGATCTCTTTTATATCATCGTAAAAGACATATTTTGTATTGACATCTCTTTTTGCTGCATCAAGTGCGGCTCCAGCTTGCATGATAAGATCATCAGCTAAAATTTCACTTGTTTGCGTTGAGCTAACGCCAACCTTTGCTCCAAGGGCTATCTTGTAGTCGCCAACAGAGATTTGCTCGGCTATGATGTTTAGCAGGTAGCATAAAAATTCTCTATAATGCCCCTCATTTTTTTGCTTTAAAACTATCATAAAATCATCTCCACCAAACCTTGAGATGATAGCGCCCTCTGGCAAGATCTCTTTGATACTTTTAGAAAGCTTTAAAAGCACCTCATCGCCTACGTAGTGGCCGTATGAGTCGTTTATAGCCTTAAAGTGGTTGATGTCGATGCTATAAATATCTATCTTCTCGCCAAGCGCTTTGGTTTTTATCATCTCTGAAAGTTTGCTTAAAAATGACTGTCTATTTAAAAGCCCAGTGAGCGAGTCAAATTCGCTAAGCTGCCTTAAGCGCTCATTTTTTTTTCTAAGTTCTTCTAAACTACGCATAATGTCTTCATCGATTGCTGCAATAATATATCTCTCTTTTTTTGCCAAATCTTTCATAGCAATTGCGCTTTGTATAGCATATGTTAATGCTACATAAACCATTAAAATCATTAAAATAAAAATCATCCATACAGAATAAAGCCTATAAGTATTATAAATACTTAAAAAGAATATCGACACAACAAAAAAAGCTATAAATTTATATACAATAACTTTCTTATAATCTTTTCTTTGACTTCGTATCTTTTTATTTGCTTCACCTTCTTTAAGGTGCAAACATGCAACAAATATAATGAAAAAAGCAATATTAAATAAACTCTCATAATGCAATCTAGTGCCACCAAAGTGTATAAAAGCCCATGACGAATAATATATATCACAAATACATATAAAGAAAAAAGCCATTAAATACAAAATAATACTTATACGTTTTAAGATAAATGTATTTTTTCTTGAACTATTAAAATTTAATGTATAAGATATATTAAGTATAAAACATAGAATCAAAATATCTATAAGAACATAAACAAAGTTTATAGTCATGCTTTGATTAGGAATATTTTCAACTTTTCTATCAAATATTAAAAACCAAAAAAGACTAATACTTAAGAGCAATAGAGTAATTATATCAACAGCTACCTGCTGCCAGACAACATTTTTTAATTTCTTAACAAAAAAGACCACAAAAGACATTAAAAATAATGAAAATGGCACAAGATATAAAACTTGTATAAGTTTTGTTTGTGAAATGTTTGCTTGTAAAAAAGCTAATTTATCATAAAAAAGTAAAAGGATGTTTGATACAGTCAAACAAGCAAATCCCAAAAAAATATATAGCCAATATGATAATAAATTTCTACTGTTTTTTAGTAAAAAGAATAAAAAAAAAGATATTACAAATTCAATGCTTATAGATAATATATCTATAGAAAACTGATCTCCCAGATAAATAGCAGAAAAATAAGCAATAATCAGGGCAAATATAAATAAAAAAGAGCCGTTGTGAAAATTTGTTATCCTATCAAGCACGGCTCTTCTCCGCTTCCTGGGCTAGCTTTTGCCACCTTTGCCACTCGCCGCTATCATCGACGTCATTTCCGATAGCCTCGTATCTAGCGTAAAAATGCTCAACAAATTTCTTGCACTCTTCATCTTTTGGCAGATAGCTCTGCTCATCTTTTTGGCAAAATTTCTCCAAAAATGTGCTCGCATCAGCTTTTTTGGCGTATGTTTGCGCTAGATCGAAGTAGTTCTCCAAGCAAATTTCTTTAAATTTATCGTAGGCTTGCTCGCTCATATCCACGCTTAGTTTGCCGTCAAATTTAAGCACTCCAGCCCTAAAAAGCAGGCTAAGATGTATGAGCCCCTCGCAGTAATAAGCCCTCACCTCATCGACCTTTCGCCACGCGATAAGCCCAACCGCGCGAGCTATTAGCTCGTGAAAGACGGCCATTTTATACTCCGCCTCTTCGCGCAAGAAGAAATTTACTAGCCCGCCAGTCGTCGCCTTGTACTCTTCTATAAATTTAAAGACGCCACTTTTATTCATGCTCATCTCAGTATCAAGTCCGATAAAGAGGATGTGGCCAAACTCATGGCCGATCGTTGAAATTTCATATACTTTTTTCCAAATTTTTGGCTTTAAAAATAAAATTTCTCTACCAAAATCCAAAAATTCCTTGCTAAAAATTTCAGCCCCAAGCTTCATAAAAGGCTTTGCCTTTGCTCCTTCATAGACGTGATTTACAAAGGCAAAAATTTTCTTGCCGCATTTTGCGCTCACACTCTCGTCATTTGGCACGACTTGAGCGCTAAAAAGTCCGTTTAGCTCCGCTGCGTAATAGATCATCGGCACGCTTATATAAAGCTGCGTTCTAGCGATATTTTCACTAACTGCCTTGTTTGTCGTGGCATTATCAAATTTGATCTTTTCGCAAACACTCTCGTAAGTTTTTGTCACTTTTTCTTTAAATTTAAGCTCATCAATGCCCTCGCTATCGACCAGCCTGATATCCCACTCAAGTGCGACTGCGCGCGTGTAGGCATCCTCGTAGTACTCTAGCGGATGGCCTGGCTGAAGCGCGCCTTTTACATCCATCCACGCTATCTCAACCTCTTGCCAAGCGTTTATAACCTTTGCGTTGTCCTCTTCGCAAAAGGCATTTTGCAGCTTTTCAAGGTATTTTACGTATGATTTTTGCTCGTCGCTCTTAGCTAAATTTCTTAAAATTTCAAGGTTTTTTATAAATACTTTTTTAAGCTCTCTAACCTCATCTTTAAAGGCAAGTGCGTAAGGCAAAAAGCTAAATTTCTCACCCACTTTGCAAACTGCGCCGTAAGTTCTATCGGCTCTTACGCCATTACTATCAAGCTGAAATAAGCCGTTTTTAGTGATAAACTCATTTGCTAGGCTTAGATCCTTAAATTTAGCTTCAAACTCTTTATTTGTAGTGTCTATTATCTTATCTTGCCATGAAATTTGCCACGCATTTAGACTAAGCCCAAGCTCGTGCATAGCCTCTACAAAAGCTTGATAAAACGGGTCTAAAATTTGCTCATCACGTGCCTTTTTTATAAGCTTTGAGTGGATATCTTCATATAAATTTCTAACATAGCCGTAGATCAAATTTAGCACACGCTTTTGCTCGTCCTCGCCTAAATTTAGCTTTTTTAGCTCATTTTGAAGTGGGTCTACTTTTAGGTCTATGATCCTTCTTGCAAGGGCTAGTTTTTGGCTTGGCGTGCCATCAAGGGCACAAATCTTCAGAGCATCAGTTATGATCTTGTCATCTAAATTTTTATAAATAGCGTTTAGCTTGGATTTTTGCTCTCTTGTAAGTTCATTTAGTCTTTTAAAATCATTCATCTTTTCATCCCTTAAAGTTGCAGGATTTTAGCATAAAGCCATTAAAATTTGCTACAATTTACCAAAAATTTAAAATCTAAAAGGCAAAAAATGGACATTTTAAAGGACTTTGGCGAGCCACGCATCAAGCAAGTTATGCTACCAAAAGATACAAACTCAGCTGGCAATATCTTTGGTGGCTGGATAATGAGTCAGATCGACCTTGCAGGTGCGCAGGCTGCTAGAGAAATTTCGCCTGAGCGAGTTGTGACGATTTCAATGAAAGAGATCATCTTTAAGCAACCAGTCTTTGTTGGCGACGTGCTAAGCTGCTATGCAAAGATCATCGCAGTTGGTAAAACATCGATAACAACGCAGATAGAAGTGACTGCGCTTAGGCTAAATGACGGCGGTTTTAGAGAGACTATACACGTCACAAGCGCCATCGCAACCTATGTTAGTGTGACAAAAGACGGGCACAAAAAACCGATAGATGAGAAGCTAAAAGAGCTCCATGGCTTTTAAAATTTGGTTGCAATTTATGCAGCCAAAACCCCCGAATTTATCACTATTTTTAAAAAAATTTGAAAAAAAGTAACACCAAAAAAGAGTAATTTCAACTTATTTAAATGCTTTATAAAGTAAAATCTGCCCTTACACTTTTTTGGGAGAAAGATGAAAAAATCACGCTTAGGGCTTTTACAAACGCATATTTTAGATATCTTAACACAAGATGAGCTGGAGAAATTTGAGTTTAAAGAGCTGCCAAAAACAAGCACGATCTACACCGAAGATATCGAGATAATTATCCTAAAAAACGGCTCAGCAAAGCTCTCATTTTTTGAAGATGGCGAGGAATTTATCCTTTATCATTTAGAAAAAAACAACATCGCCATACTTGATGACAACTGTGCCTTTGAAGTGCTTGAAGATGCCCAAATTTACGTTATTAGACTAGATAATATCGGCGAAATTTTGCACAATCAAAAAGCTGCAAGCGAGATTTTAACAACCACACTAAACACCATCATCGTGCAGCGCCAAATCACAAAGTCGATACTCTTTGAAGACGCAAAGGGCAGGATAGCAAATTTCTTAATCGAGCTTGCAAGCGAGCAAGATCTAAAACAAAATGGCTATCGATATGTTTTTTTGCCATTTTCTCTAAAGGTGCTATCAAGCTTTGTTGGTCTCAAGCGCCAAAGCGCCTCAACAGCCTTTAATGAGCTTATCAAAGACGACATCATCAGAAAGATCACACCGCACGAATTTCTCATCATCGACCACGAAAAACTTGAAAGTTATACGAATTAATATCATTCAGGGTCCTCAGAGAATTCATTATCTCTAAAAATTGCATAAAAATTTATGAGCCAAAAGACAAAAGCAAGTGCTATCAAAGTGGCTGGTAAATGAATATAAAATCCACTCCAAAAATAAGCCAAAATGCCTCTACTAATGCCAGCTAGGAGGACTAAAATAAATGCAATTTTGCTAAGGCGTAAAAACTCAAGCTCTTGTCCGCTGTGACGAAGTCCAGCGATATTAAAAATAAGCATAACACTAAAAATAACGGCATTTATGGCTATTAAGTGCATAAAATTTACTTTAAGACCTAGATTTAAAAGCCCACTTGCTCCGATGCCTAAAAATCCAACTGCTAAAAATATCTGCATAAAGTAATAGTAAATCACAAAATTATGCCTCAAAAGTTGCTTATAGTGCCACTCTTTAAGCTTTGCAAGTACAGCGCATCCGCAAGCAATGGCTACATAGTAGGTGCCGATGCTCTTTTCAAAAAATATATTAAAAATCAAAAATGCACAAGTCATGCAAATAGCGATATTTTTATAGATAAAATTTGGTACAAAAATAGCCTCATCCATATCTTTTTCTCGCTTTAGCGCTTCTTTGCCAAGTACAACGCTAACACGATATGAAATAAGCAAGATAGCGATGATATGAAGATAAATTTGCAAATTTAAAAATTTTTCGTTGCCACTTATTAGATAATAAATTTCAAAGCCTAAAATACCAAATAAAAATCCAAGTACGCCAAATTGATCAAGGTTTTTATCTCGCCAGATCATATAAAGGCAAAGCATCACTAGATATGCCCAAAAAAGTGTAATAAAAAAATGTGCTAAAAATAAGCTAAAAAGTGCTGCTATAAAGCTAGTTGCAAAGAGTGAAAATAAAATGTAAGCGTGGGCTTTTAGCGAAGAGCTAAAATTTGTCCAGTCGGTTAGTCCAGTTAGTAAAAAACCAGCATAAGCAAGTGCTAGAAAAAGGTGCAAAAATATAAATTTATGCAAACTCACAAAATCAGTTGGTGTAAAAAATATAGCAGCTCCCAGCACAGCACAGGCGGCACTGGTAAGAAAAAATATCCTCATAGGATGAGTAAAAAAGTTGTTAATCATAATAAATTTGCCCTTTAAAATTTTCATCTATTGTTTTGCTGATAAATGCAAAATCACGGTTTTTAAAGGCCTCGTCTAAAACAAGCTCTTTTTGTATGATCGCACCTTTATTTGCAAGAAAATAAATTCTATTTGACATCTTTACAGCCTCCATTCTGTCGTGCGTGACTAGTATTATGCTCATGCCCTCGCTTACTCTTTGGCTAACGATATCGATCAAAATTTCTTTCATATCATAATCAAGCCCAGAAAATGGCTCATCCATTAAAAGAAGGTCAGGTTTTGTCACAACCGCTCTTACAAAAGCGACCCTTTGCCTCATGCCACCACTTAGTTCATTTGGGTATTTAAGTGCGTCTTTTTGACTAAGACCAACCTTAGAAAAAAGCTTTAAAACGCTGCTTTGATCGGGTTTATCCATAACTAAAAGTACATTTTCAAGAGCATTTTTCCATGTAAGCAGCCGATTTTCTTGAAAAAAATATGTAGTCTTTTTAAAGCTATTAAAAATTTTTCCTTTTCTAGGCTCATTTAGTCCGCTAATAAGCCGAAGTATCGTTGTCTTGCCACATCCTGATGGTCCAAAAAGCGTCACCACCTCGCCACTTTTTACATTTAGGCTAAAATTCCTTACGACCTTATCTCTTAAAATTTCATACTCTACATTTTTAAGCTCAAGCATCATCTTCTCCAAGGCATCA
>CAUSWS010000027.1:0-10834 GCA_963535265.1 uncultured Campylobacter sp.
GTTATCATAAATGGATATAAAAATAGCTCGTCCTCAACTATGATAGGGATCTCAGTTGGGAAGCTTTTGTTTTCGTTTATTTGCAAAATTTCTCCTATTCAAACAGTTTTCTATACCATGCCACGTCAGGTTTGATAAGGTCTGAGTTTTTAAACGGCGACTCTTCTAGCTTTTGCTCGTAAATTTTAGCCGAAACGTCACGTCCAGTTCTCTTGTAAAGATCTGCTATTTGCATGTCTAGGAAGTAAAGCGCTAGTTTAAATTTGATAAGCATGGTCTCGATAAGTGGCTTATACTCGGTATTTGGATACATATAAAGAAATTTCTCGATCTCAGTTACGCTGTCTTCCATTAGCTTTTGGTTGCGGTTTGGCTGGGTAAATGAGTCAAAATTTGCTTTTATCTTTAGATACTGAGCAAATTCTGTTTTTGGACCGTTGTCGCCATATCTCTTGATGTACTCATCAAGATAGTGATTTGCCATGAGATACTCTTCGTCATTTGCGTGAGCTTGGGCAAGGATGAGTAAAATTTGCTCCAAAAGCGGGCTTGCTACGTGCTCGCTAGCCATTGAAACGTAGTGTTTATCAGCTGACTCCAGATCGCCATCTTTGATATCAGCGATGACCTGAGCGTACCACTCATCTGGGGTTAGATTGTAAAGTTCGGTGTATTTTTCAGCACAACCACTAAAAAGCCCTAAAAGAGCTACGACTGCTAGAAATTTAGAAAATTTTTTCATGCTTTTCCTTAAAAATTTTAAATTCGTTTATTTTACATTTTTTGGCATTATTTTTGTATAAATTTTTTAAAACTATGCTAAAATAAGGCAATTTTACAAAACAGGAGTTAGTATGATTTTTAGTGTTAAAAGCCCTATTTTAGGCTTTGAGCATATCAAGACGATGGAACTGATTGAGCTCGACAAATTTTTTGTTAAGCTGGCAAGCAAAGATGACGAAATATCTTTTACTATGATAAATCCTTTTGCATTAAGAAGCTACGAATTTGACATACCAAGTTATTATGAAGAGCTTATGGATATTAAAGAGAGCTCACAACTTAGAATTTATAACATCATCGTAGTTGCCCTTCCACTTGAAAAATCAACCGTGAATTTCGTGGCTCCTATCGTTTGTAATATGGACAATATGACCTTGTCTCAAGTGGTTTTGGATGTAAACAAATATCCACAATACGGACAAGCTGAGATGATAGAAAATTTTATACAGAAAGCAACAAGCAAGGACATTTAGAAATTTTGAGTCTAATTACATTGAAGTTATTGTAATTTGAAATTTTTTTGTTTTATTTTTTTATCTTGTATTTATATCTTTGGTGATGAAGTATATCCAATAGATTATTTATTTATATCACATAGTGATGTATGCTCTTTTGCTGATGTTTGTAATGCTGGTTATGAATGCTCGATAGACAAAGATGGTTATAAGCATTGCATAAAAAAGGATACTTCTACTACTGAATCTATGTATTATGTTGCTAATGACGATTATGGCAATCCAGTAAGAGCACGTATATATAGGTATAATGATGATAGTGAAAGTATTGTACTGAAAAAGAGAGAAGAAGCTAGTTTTAAAAGAATTATAGGCGATATGGATGTCATTGGGGCTAGTGTAATTATACCAAAGATAGATGGTTATAATTTTTTGCCTCAAAAAAACATAGGCGGCAAAAATAAATTCTCGCAAACTTCTCAAATTGTAGAGAAAAGATTTGTTAATGAAGAACCTAGTTTGGGAACAACTAAATTCCCAAACTCATCTAGTGCAAAATTTAAATTTGAAGAAAAAAGTCAATATGAAAAGGAACACATAGATGGGAGCAAAATAAAATATGCGAGATTATATTGGGGAGGTAGCTTATATAAAGAATGGAATATAAAAACAAACCATGCTGCAACTATATTTGAAGACACATATGGTTATTCAAGAGTAAATTTTAAGACCCCAAAAGGAACATTTGTAGTACAAGCAGATAAAGATGATGTCAAATGGATTGGGTCTTTTTCTCAAGGTGATCCAACTATAATGACGCATGATAGCTGGACAAAAGATGTAAGTCCTAATATAAGTGGAAGAGGCGGATATTACTATATTTATCAAGCAAGTGCCGACGTAACAAAAGAGGTGAGGGATAGCCTTGGTACTTCAAGCCAAAATAGAACATTTAGTGTTGGTAGTATAGCGGCTAGTATTATAAAGTTAGAAAAAGAAACAAATAAATCCATAACATTTCCTGTTTTTACTACATCTATTGAAATAATAACTAAGAAATTTAACTCGCCTTATGGTGCTATACTTTACGGAGATGGCAAATGGAATTCGTCTTTTAGTGCTTCTCAGTTTGGTGGTTGGAGTTTATTTATAGTTTATGATATGGGTGAAGATGGTGAAGTAAAAGGAGTCGAGCCAAGAGCAGTAAATATATATGATGGTATGGCAAATATCTATCCTGGCGGTATTGGAGTTAGCCAAGTAAATTTAAAATTTGATGGTTTTTACACTCCACCAAGCGGATATATTAGATCAACCTTGGCTCTTTTTAGCTTTGGAGGTAGACAAGAAGTGAAAGGTGATGATATAGCAATAAAGCAGGATGGTACTTTTAAAAGTGTTTGGTCCCCGCTAAATTTACAAAACACAAAAGATAATCAGTTTAACTCTTCTATTGCCAGATTTAATAATCCAGCAGATAGTAGCAAAATTTATAATGGACAGATGGATCTTGATTTATTTGACATTTCAGACAATATGTCGCATAGACAAAAAGATGTAGAGGTGCGGTTTCAAGTTACCAGTGAACGTGATCAGGATGGTAACTTCCAGGGAGAGAGACAAAACATTGGTATGGTTGCATTTTCTACCTTGCTCTATAATCCTAAAGTGTGCTACACAGAAAAGCTTGAGGTTAGTAGAGATAAAGGTGCTAGCTGGATACCTGTAAAGTTAGAAGGTAGTTCTGGCGAAGCAACTATCGTAAAAAAAGGCTCCTTGGTAAGGACTACTGTAACAGTTGAAAATGGAGGTAGTGAGGATGCTTATGGTTCTATCTTAAGAGTAAATTTAAAACCTGAATTTATGAGCTATAAGGATACTTCTACTAATTTAAGAACTAGTAAGGTGATAATATCTGATGCGAGATCAAATTCAGAAAACTGGACCACGCTTACTAGCGATACTAATGAAAATCTAAACAGAATTGATAGTCATACTTTAGAATATAAAATAGGAAAAAACGCAAGCCATGCAGTAGGCGGAGAGCTAACGCATGGTCGTCAAAACTATGCAAGAGTTCAGTATATAGGTGAGATAGAAAAAGAGTACAAAAAAACAAGGTATGAGGCTAAATTTCAAAATAGTGATGCAGGATTGAAGTTTGATGATAGGATAAGCGAATGTACTCCAACATCGCCTAATCTAAAGATCGTAGAGGAAGAAGAAAATGACTTCTATCCACGAAGCAAAAAAGATGATAATTCAAATGGGGATTATAAAAACAGGCTTTTTACAAAGATAGCGAAAAAACCTTTTAGTATATACATCACAAACTATAGCGAGATAGATGGAAAGGCAAAAGCACCCGACTCGCCTACTGATGTAGATCTTAAACTTGTAGAGAACTGTAGTAGTGAAAATTCTGTATTGGGGCATCCTGTAACACTTCATTTTGCAAGTAAAGACACTGAAGAAGTAGAAGTAACCGTTCCAAGACCTTATAGAAAACTCCATGTCAAGCTAAAGTACCATAGCAAACCAAAAAATCAAGATGTGGTAGCGTGTGAAGCTTTTGATGCATTTGCTGTAAGACCAGCTATGTTTCAGCTCTATGATAAGTCAGGCAGTGGTGGTGTATATAATGGTGGTAACGTACTTGTGGGAGGAAAAGACTATAAGGATATAACTTTGGCTGCTTATAATATGGATAAGAGAACTCTTGCAAATGGATATACAAATACCTTAATCGCAGGTAACTCTGTAACTGGAGTAAATCGTTATATAGAAAACAATGTATCAATCTTGCCTGTGGATAAGGCAGGATGCATAATCACCGAAGATACAAAAAAGAAACTAAGTGAAGATAATAAACTAAAGATAGCCTTTGACAATCCAGCAAAAGCAGTAGGTGTTATAACTAACATAAAAACAAATAAAGAGGGATTTTCTTTCTCTGATATCGGAAATGCTAAATTTTATGTGGTAGATAAAAGCTATACAAGTATAGATAAAAAAACTCCACCACAAGATAGTGACTGCATACTTGATAAGAGTGACAATAATGAAAATACCGATGGCAAGGTCGGTTGCGATATAGAATTTGGCGAGAAAAAATTTGGTTTTGAGCCAAATGATCTTGAAGTAAGCGAGTTTAAAATTTTGCCAAGAGGCATTAGTTACATCGCAAATGAAAGCAATGCTAGCTTTACTCCTATCTTGAGTTTTAAAGTAAAAGCTAGACTTTTTGATGATAATCCTGCACTTTTATATAAAGATGGTTGTTACTCAAACAATACACGCTTTAAGATAAAAGTAGGAGAAATGATAAATGGCTATACTGATAACAATGGCACCTTACTAAAAAACGACGCAGATGGGCTAGCTAAGCTAAATAGTGAAATTTTGTTTTTTGGTAATCTTGATGCCAGTAAAGTCGAAAAAGTAAATCCATCTTTTTTACACGAAGGGCTCTTTGAAGTTAAAAAAGAAGCGTTTAAAGGTGGCTTTGCTGATGTAAATTTAAAATTTAATTTCAAGCGTGAAAAAAATGTAGCAAAAAATCCTTTCGAGGTGACAAGTGATACTTTCACGTTTGAGAGTTTAGTAGATACTAATCAAACAAAAAATAATAGCGCCTACAAAAAACCAACTACAAAAACATCGGCGAAATTTTACTACGCTAGGACATACGCACCTTATTACGAGGGACCAAATACCGGCTTTAAGGCTAAAATTTACTATGGAGTGTATTGTAACGGTTGCGACGAGAGTAAATTTATGTTGCAAAAACCTGGATCAGGTGCTCGCTGGGAGGAGTTTGCAGGTACGCACTCGTGGTATATAAATCCTTTACATGACTCTCAATATGGCGATGTGTCTAACTATAGTTTTTCAAACGGAACAATAAGAGTTTCTGCAAAAGAATCTCCACTTAGTGACGGCGTCAGCTATATTTATGTAAAAAATAATCGAGCAGTTACGGATATAGCCAAGATGCATACAGAAAACTGGCTCATATATAATGAATTTGATAAAGATGCAGCGACAAATGATTTCACGCTGAGATTTCTCGTGCCAAATGGCGACTGGGCAGGTAAGACGCTAAAAAGTGGCTCAAATAAAGGCGATGTTGGAAATGTCATAGGCGGCGAAAACAACTTTAACGATCTAAGCGATAAGACAAATAGGAGAATTTCTTGGTAAAAAGAGGCTTTTCTCTTATAGAGCTTATCCTCTCGATAGTCGTTGTGGCGATCGTTAGTACATCGATACCACTTGTGCTAAAGACCACATCTGAGCTAAATCAAAAGGCGATTACGCAAGAGAGTTTGATGAATGCTAAGACGTATATGGGGCTTATCTTAAAAGCTCCTTTTAGTAATAGGATCATAAAAATCTCAAACGTTAGTGCTAGCGCTGAGATGGCTTACTTTTTTCCTATCATATTAAAGCCAGGTGATCAAAGAAGCGAATTTTATAAGATAAATAAAATAATAGGCGATGGACATAGGGTTTTTGCCTATACAAACTCACCAAAGCTAGAGCTACCCGATACATCGATAAGGTCGGTAGATTATTACAAAACAAAAAATAAAAATTTAAACACAGCAAATCAAAACAGAGACTACATAGTTGGTTCAGACTATGAGGTAAGTGTTAGCGAGGATAAGGGCTGGTTTAAACCAAATTTAGGGTTAGATAACAGCGACGTAAAAGAGATAGTAGTAACTGCAACCTCATATAAAAACGATGCAAAACAAGAGACAAAATCAGTACTAAGAGCTTATGCTTTTAATCTAGGTGAGGGTGGCTCGCTAAATACGAAAGTATGGAAATGAAAAGAGCCTTTACGCTCCTTGAGCTTGTAGTCGTTATCGTTGTGCTTGGCATCATCGCTATGATGAGCTTTAACGCCATAATGAACATCTACTCAAACTACTTTCAAACAAGGACAGTAAATGAGCTCGAAACACAAACTGAGATCGCATTGGAGCAAATTTCAAAAAGGCTAGAGCACCGCATAAAGCCAAGCGTGATCGCTAGAAAACCCAGCGGAGAGTTTTTAGCATTAAACGATAGTAGGGTAAATTTAGATGGTGGGTATGAAATTTTAGAATTTATACCTTATGCGTATGAAATTTTTAATGATGTTTTGTCTCTTGATGCTAATGATAATGTGATAGAACAGGGCGGAAAAGCAGGCAGATATAGTGGCTATGCGGATCTGCTAAAAAGCTCGCCAGCAACTGGACTTATAAGTCCTGGAAGTAAATTTACTAACGGAGTTGTTGAAACCATAAAAGATCTAACTTGTATAGATGACACAAGAAATAGTAAATGTGTGGATTTTAAAAATAAAGATGGTGGCGTAGTAGCGATATTTTCTGATGTTTATTATGATGTACAAAACTCTTTTGGATATAAAGGGGCTGGAAATTTAGACATTGCAAAAGTTGGCGTAAAAAGCATTGATGGCGACACGCTAGAAATTTCAGGATTTGCTAACAAGCAAATTTCAGAGCAGTATCATCTAGCCTACACAGCAAACGCCATAGTACCAGAGCAAAGCGCTGATCCAAAAGATACAGCAAATGGCGTCTTTGATCTAAATTTATACTATGACTATCGTCCATGGATGGGAGAAAAATATAAACCAAATGGCGAAAAAGCAACCATTGCTAAAAACGTTACGAGGTTTGTCTTTACTGAAAAAAATGGCGTCATCGTGCTAAAACTTTGCATGAGGGCAAAAAACTCAGAGATAACCATCTGCAAGTCAAAGGCGGTTTATTGATGAGGCGAGGTTTTACACTCATTGCGGCGATATTTTTTGTAGTGATCGCAAGCTCTATTTGTATGCTGGCTCTTTCGATCGCTAGCACTTCAGTTAAGCAAAATAGCGAAATTTATCTAAGAGAGCAAAGTGAGCTAGTAGCTCGCGCAGCAACTGAGTACGCCATGCTAGCTATCATAAGCAATGACTTTAGCACCACTTGCCTAGGGAAGCAAAGCAAAAATGCAAGTGAAGACAATCCGATAAGTGGTGAATTTGGCGACCTCTTTACCTTTAAAGTATATGTAAAATATTTTGGCGATATGGGCATTTGCTCTGGTGACGCAGTGGCTGCTACCGGAGTAAATCAAGGCACGATAATGCTCGATGTTTTTGTCAGCTCAAAACCGGGAAAAGCCTCAAATCCTATAAATTTTCACAAACGAACTCTTCAAAAACTTTAAAATTTTATAAAGATTTTACTTTAATTTGCTTTTAGTTTCGTCGTGTTATAATCATCTTACTTTCTATAAAGGAGATTGCGATGAACATAAGCATTGTAGGAAAACAATTTGAGCTAACAGAGCCCATCAAAAACTATATCCAAGACGCTTTTGATACCCTTGGCAAGTACAACCTTGACATCATCTCAGCAAGATGCGTAGTAGGAGCAGATGAAAAGCAAGGCAAAAAGGGCTTTAATGCAGAATTTTCTCTAAATATGGCACATAAAGACACGATAGTCGTTCGCCAAAAAGATAAAGATCTCTATGCGGCTATAGATCTTGCTATCGAAAAGGCTTCAAAAGTTTTAAGAAGAGAGCACGATAAGAAATTTACCGTAAAAGGCAAGGCTGATGATAAAGATTTTCGCTCGAGAATAGGCGAAGAAAAGATCGAAGGTGTTGAGGAGATCGTGCCTATGGAGCTTGAAATTTACAAACCTCTAGAGGTAGAAGAAGCACTTGATAAGCTAAAATCAAGCGATAAACAATTTTACGTATTTAACGACGTCGATGCCAAAATGCGCGTCATTTACAAAAGAACAGACGGAACTTTTGGTCTATACTAAAACATAGGGGCAGCTTTGCCCCTAAATTTACTATTAATTTATCTTTAGACATTATCTCTTTAAATTTCTTTTATAAATTTGTCATCTTGCTAAAGTAATATTTTTATAAAGTCAAACTATCTTATAAAAATATCAATCAAAACTTAAATAACATTTTTTAGATATTATTACATTTTTACACGTTTAACATTAAAATTTTTAAACTCTTGCATAATCATAAAAACTGATATCTCAGCTATGAGTTGAATTTTTATCTTAAAGATATTATTAAGCGCATTATATTTTTTATATAAATTTTTATATTTATGTTTGCTTATCCTTAAAATATGATGCTAATAGCTCTTAAATTTATTTCTAGTATTTATT
Source organism: uncultured Campylobacter sp. (assembly GCA_963535265.1). Classification (GTDB taxonomy): domain Bacteria; phylum Campylobacterota; class Campylobacteria; order Campylobacterales; family Campylobacteraceae; genus Campylobacter_A. The sequence goes on from CAUSWS010000027.1 coordinate 8,450, forward strand.
TGTCACTTTTATGAAATATTTTCTTAATATTTATTAAATATAAATAGAGAAAAATAACAAAATTTAAGTAAAAACTAAGCGGGGCGGGGGGGGGGGGAGGGGGTAATAGGGCGACTAAATTTAATAAAGGAGTTGAAATGAAAATTTCAAAGATTGCGTGCGTAGCACTTCTAGGTGCTAGTTTTGCAGTTTCTAGTGCGTTTGCAACGCCACAAAGCGACTATGATACTGCTGTATCTAACAAAACAAATGCTATTAAAGCTAATAGCGACAATCAAAAAACTAAAGCTGAAGCTTACAACAAAGTAATGGCTCAAGTTAAAGTCTTACAAGGCATTAAAGAGCTAAAAGATTGGGATGGCACAGCTACAAACACTGATCCTAAAAAAGCAAAAACTTTCAAAAAGATATCAAACGCAGTTGCTGCTATAGAAAAAGAGCTAACTAATATAAAACCAAAAAGTGGCGATCCTGCTTTGAAGATCACATCAGCTGATAAAGTTTCAACACTAACTATCGATAACACAGGTGCTGTTAATGTTAATATCGATGGAAATGGTGGCAAACAAGAAGCTACAGGCGATGCAACACTTGATTTTGCTACTCCAGCTACAAATGCTGCTGACATAGCTAAAATTTTTAGCGATAAAAATGCAAATGTATGGAATGAATTTGTTAAAGCATTTGCTGATAAGCATGCTGAGCTAGTTAAAGAACGTGATACAAAACTAGCTGATAATATAAAAACTACTCTAGATCCAGCTATCCAAACAGCTGCTGTTGCTCTTGCTACAGCTGAAACAACTACTCCAACTTATGAAGGCACAGTTAAAAACTATGATGCGCTTAACGATGCTCTAAAAAAAGATGTAGCTGCAAAAGAAAAAGTAAAAGCTGACAAAAAAGAAGAGCTTGCAGATAGTGTGAAAGCTTTACGAACAGGCGCTGACAAAGATAAAAAAGTAGCTCTAAAAGGCACAGATGCAACTAGCATCGCAAAACAAGCCGATGCAGTAACTACTGCAAAAAATGAACTAACAACAGCTGCTACTGGTAGTGACGATGATAAAAAGCTGCACTTAAAAAAGCTATCGCAGCTGGTGTGCCTGTAGAAAATGCTGGCAAGAAATTAAGTGCTGCTGATGTTGATAAACTAAGCACTACTGACCTTGGCACAGTTACAACTGCAGCCACAGCCGCAGCTACTACTGCTGAAACAGCTATGGCTACTGTAAAAACAGATGCTGCAGCAGTTAAAGCTCAAGATACTATAATAGAAACTTCTACTAAGGCTATCGCTGATCAAAAAGCAAAAGTAAAAGAAATTTCCAACACTAGAGCAAAAGCTATCGCTACATCTGAAAATTTAGATAAAGGCGAAAGCGATGTGCTAACTGCACTTTCTGATGTCTTTGATAGCAATGCAAGAGTAGAGAGCATCATCGCAGATGAGTCTGCTGATGATATAGCTGAGGGTGTAAGCGAACTTCACTCAACACTTGACACAGCTACAAAATCACTAAATAAAGGTAACTTTACTGACATGGTGATCTTTAATACAAATCTTGCAACAAATACACGTCTAGCAAAACTATCAAATCCATATAATGGAAATTTAGCACTTGCTTATGCTGTTAAAAATATGGCTGGTGAGAAATTTGCAGATAATGGCAGCGATGCACTAAGCTCAGTCGTAAAAGAGTATACAAACAGATACAACTATGACAACAACCTATGGGGTAATGTATTTGGTGGTAAAGCAAAAGTAAAAGATGCTGCAAATACTGATGTGTATGGCTTTACTCTAGGTTGTGACAAAGCATTTGACAACACAATAGTTGATGGTTTCTTCACACTTGCTAAAGCTCAATCTGACGGCAACAATGTAAGAAATGATGCTGATAACTATAGCCTTGGTGTATATACAAGAAGTTACTTTGGTCAAAATGAGCTAGATAGCAAATTTGCTTATGGCTTTGCTAAAAATACTCTAAAAACAAAATCAAGAGGTGATAACGAAGGCAAATATGACAGCAAATTCTTCGATATCGCACTTGATTATGATTATGTATTTGACATCGGTAACGCTAAATTTGTAAAACCTATCTTTGGTCTTGAGTATACAAACCTCAAAAATGACAGCTTTACAGCTGGCGATCCTGTAGAACTAAACTTTGCAAAAACAAGTGTAAAAACTTTAAATGCAAAACTTGGAGCTGAATTTAGAGCCTATACAGAAAAAGGCGACTACTTCTATGTAACTCCAGGTATCTAGAGAGAACTTAGCAAGAGCGCAGATGATAGCGTGTTAAATTCTGCTGGCTCAAGAAATGTAACTTTTGATGCAGATAAGAAAAAATACACTTATGCTACATTAAAAACTGG
>CAUSWS010000028.1:0-10718 GCA_963535265.1 uncultured Campylobacter sp.
TTTTACAAAAAAGTTGCCAAAATTTGGCTTAACGATGCGATTTTATGAGATAAATAGTGTATGCAAAAAGCAAAATAACAGGGAGCACCATGCCGATCTCTGGCAAGATGACTGAGGTTTGAGCAAATTTAGTTAAAATAAAAAGAAGCCCCCAAACTACGAGAGTTATCACAACAAAGATAAAAGTTGAAAGTGCTAGGTTAAAAAACCTGCCGGTCACTGGCAAATGATAGTAAAAAATAAGCAATAAAAATGGCGCAAAAAATGGGGTGATAGCAAGGTTATAAAATGCCGTTCTTGCGCTGTCTAGCCCTATGCCTTCGTTTTTAAATGTCTTTATGAAATTTATCGCATCAGGTATGTTAAATTTCGAGTTTTCAACGCTTGCAGCGCTCTCGATGCTCTTTGGCTTAAAGCCTCTTAATGCATCTAAATTTTCGCTTTTTACCTTACTAAAGCCATTTTCGCCAAGCTCTAAGTTTTGAGGCAAAAAGGTCTGATTTACATCCTCTAAAACCCACTCATTGTCTTTAAATTTAGCGTGGTTGGCAAAGGTTGTTGAGAGCAAGTCAGTGCCATTAATGTCAAAAATTCTCACGTCATTTGCCCTTTGTTTGGCTGAGTTTAGCTCTTTTATATAGATAAATTTACCTTCAAATTTCAAAAATGAGTCGTTTGTGCTTTTTGAAAAAGCGGTGTTTTTAGCGATACTCTTTTGATAGTCATGCGCATAAGCAAATGGCGTAAAATTTAGCCCGACATAAAAAATCGTCACAAAAAATGCGATAAGAAATGGCGGCAAAATGAGCTCGTTTTTACTAATGCCAAGAGCATAAAAGCTGATTAGCTCGTTTGAGCGAACCATATTTACATGTAAAATTATTAGCGCAAAGATGAGCGAAAGTGGCAAAACGTAGCTAATGGCACTTAACGCAGTAAGGCCAACGTAGAGCAGCTGAAGGTTCGCAGATGGCGGCAGATCTTTTAAATTTGTAAGCAGATCAATGCCAACATAAAATAGCTCAAGCGCTAAAAATACGATAAGAAAAGATTTTATATAGACCCAGCCAACGTATCTGGCGTATAGTTTCATTTGATAAGACCTTTTTTTACCGTAAATTTTTGTGAAATTTCTTTGATGTCACTCTTTAGCAGCTCACAAACCGCATTTTTTGTATAGGCTAAAATTTCATCTAAAGCCTTTTTTTCTTCATCGCTAAACTCGCCAAGGACGAAATTTTTAGCATCGCCCTCATGCCCTATGCCAACGCGCACTCTTTCGTAGTCGTTGCCTATTAGATTATCGATCGATTTTATGCCGTTATGTCCACCGCTACTGCCGCCTTTTTTAAATTTAACCGCGCCAAAACTAAGGTCAAGATCGTCGTGGATGACGATGATCCTATCTGGCTTGTAAAAGTCTTTTACCGCTTTTACGCTTTGGCCTGAGAGGTTCATAAAAGTTGTTGGTTTTAGCAAGATAATGTCATTAAATTTAAAAACTTCGCCTTGAAATTTAGCTGAGCTAACATCTTTGAAATTTGAGTCTTTTAGGAGGTCTATAAGCATAAAGCCTATGTTGTGTCTAGTATTTTCGTATTTGGGGCCAGGATTGCCCAGCCCCGCTATTAGTGTCACAAAAGCCCTTTTTATTTAGCTTTAATAACTCCAAGTACCGCAACACGGTCAGCGTCAATGATAGTAACGCCTTTAGGAGCTGTGATATCACGAACCAAAATCGTATCATCAATGTCAAGTTTGCTTACATCAATGTCAAATGAATTTGGTAAATTTTCAGCCGTGCATTTTACGCAAAGACGTCTTTTTGACTGGATCAAAACGCCCTTATTTTTAAGACCAATAGGTGTTCCAACTGGCTTAACCGGGATCATATATTTTGATAAAACGCCAGGAAGTGCTACTTTTAGATCTACGTGTTTAAGATCGCTTGTAACAACATCTCTTTGGTAATCAACAATAACGACATTATAAACTTTTCCGCCTACTTTTACATCAAAAGCAAGGCTCTCTTTTTTGCGTGCTTCTTTGATAAAGTCATTGACTTTAAAAGCAGCTGCAACATTCTCTAATCCCTTGCCATAAATGTTGGCGATTAGATAACCATCTCTTCTCAAAGCCTTCGCAGACTTCTTACCGATACTCTCTCTAACGATTCCTTCTAACATCGTTTTCCTTTCATAAAAAATAGGTGCTGATTTTATCTAATGCTTTATAAATTTCACATAAAGCTTATTAAATTTCTTTAAGTGCAATCACTTCAGGTTGATCTTGTTTGCTTTGAGGTTTGCCAAAATTTACACCATTTTCAAAACTAAAGCCTGCTACATTTGAGCTTTTTATCTTAAGCTGCAAATCGCCCCTATTGCTAGCATTGTCAAGCGCCACTTCGGCACTAATTATCTTATTTTCATAAAGTTCAAGCAGGCGCTGATCAAAAGTTTGCATGCCGTAAGTATTTTTTGACTCAGCTATGGCAAGATCGATCTCGTCAAATTTCTCTTCAGATATGAGCTCTTTTATGCGGGTATTTTTTCTCATGATCTCGACTGCTGGGCGTCTTGTGCCAAAAAGCGTCTTAACTAGCCTTTGTGAGATGACGCAAGCAAGCACTGAAGAGAACATAAGGCTGACTTTATCTCGCTCGCCTTGTGGGAAGCTATTTACTATTCTATTTACGCTCTCTTTTGCATCAAGCGTGTGAAGTGTCGAAAGCACCAAGTGGCCAGTCTCTGCAGCTCTAATGGCAGTCTCAATCGTCTCAAGATCTCTCATCTCACCAACCAAAATGATGTCAGGATCTTCTCTTAATGAAGCCCTTAGCGCATCTGAGAAATTTAGCGCATCTGCCCCGATAGAGCGCTGATTGATTATGCTTTTATCGTCGTTAAATACGTATTCGATCGGATCTTCGATAGTCACGATGTGTGATCTTTTTGTCTGGTTGATGAAATTTATCATGCTTGCAAGCGTTGTTGTCTTGCCACTTCCAGTTGGGCCAGTCACTAAAATGATGCCACGAGTGGTCTCTGTGCAAATTTTTTCTATCACGCTTGGTAAATTTAGATCTTTTATGGTTGGGATTTTTGTTGGAGTGACACGAAAGACTGCAGAAATTCCATTTATCTGCAAAAACATATTTACACGAAAGCAGTACTCGTCATTTAGTTTATAAGAAAAATCTATGTCCTTTTTATCCATAAACTCATCAAATTTAGCCCCCAAAAGCTCATTTGCGATAGCTACTGCGTCACTTGGGTCTAAATTTTCTTCGCTAAGTGGCATGATCTCACCATTAAATCTGCCATAAACAAGACTAGCAGACTTTAGATGAAGATCGCTACCGCCTTTATCTACTAAATGAATCTAGGTCTTGTTTGGCCATTAAAGTGATTTCATAATTTCATCAAATGCTGCAACAAACTGCTTCAAACCGTCATTTAAAAGCTCTTTATAAGTAGCATTTATATCGATATCATTATTTTTTATGATGTGGAAAAAGCTTGAGATATTTTCTTTGCTAGGGGCATTTTTTGCCTCAGCTTTTTCTTTTATAAATTCTTTTATCGTATCTATCGGAGCTGTGTTTATAGAGTTTTTATACATTAGCTCCCTAACGTAATAATCCCCTCTTAAGCCACCACCTTTTACGCCAGTGCTTGCAAAAAGCGTCCTTACATTTTCTAAGCCAAAATCCTCAATTATATGATAGATATTTGCAGCGTTCATTATACCAATCTGTCCTGTTGGCAAGCTCTTTGCAGACATCGTCTCATCAAGCTTTCTATCAAATCTACTAACAAAAACGCTGATAACGCCTTTTGGCATAGTGGTATCCACAAAGCGGCTTGCATAAGCTTTGCTACCCTCTTTAAAAGCCTCTAGGCAGTTTTTAGCCTGATCTGGCGAGAAAATGAGTGTCGCATTTACGCTGATACCTCTTGCCATAAGCGCACTCATCGCCTCATAACCCTCTTTTGTAGCTGGAATTTTTATCATGACATTTGGCATTGAGATGAGGCTATGAAGCCTGATGCCCTCTTCTATCGTAGCGGCTGTTTCGCCACTTAAATTTGGATCGACCTCGATGCTAACAAAGCCATCATCGCCATTTGCGTAGTTTTTTAGCATTTTACATGCGGCGATCTTTATATCTTGAGTCGCTAAAATTTCATAGAGGTCTTTTGGGTGACGCTTGTTGCTATTTTGTATGATCTGTTTGTAAGCAGGTGATGCAAAAGCTGTTTTAAAGATAGCTGGGTTGCTTGTAGCTCCATTTATAACGCCTTTTTCTAGTAAAGAGTTGAATTCGTTTTGCAAAAAATCTCTCTCTATAAAGTCACACCAAAGAGAAAATTTAGCTTCGTTGTCGTACATTTTTTTCACCTTATAAAATTTAAAATTTCATGCAGATCCTTGACATCCACGCAATGCGTCGCCTCTTTTTTTAAAATTTCTTTCGCACAAAAGGCAATTTTTAGATCACATTTTCTAAACATCGAAATATCATTAGCGCCGTCGCCAACGCACATGATCTCACTTTTATCTAAATTTAATAGCCCCTTTAAGCGATCTATCATCTCACCTTTTGAGCTACCAAACATCATCTCTCCGCCAACTTCACCTGTTAAAATTCCATCTTTATGGTGCAAAATATTTGCAAAATTTGCATCAAATTTAAGTTTTTCTTGCATCTTATCAGTTGCGATGTGAAAACCACCACTAAATACCACAACCTTTACACCCTTTTGCTTTAGAGCAGCTATAAGCTCGCTAGCTCCTGGCATGATGGGTAAATTTTTACAAATTTCATCTGCCTTTGAAAGTGGCATTCCTTTTAAAAATTTTACTCTTGCTGTAAGACTTTCAAAAAAATCAAGTTCGCCGTTCATCGAACGCTTCGTTATGCTAGCCACCTCATCGCTGGCGTTATTAGCGGCGGCGAGGATATCAATCGTCTCGCCGTCCATTATTGTAGAGTCAAAGTCAAAAACACAAAGTTTTATCAAGCTATGCCCTAAAAATCACGCTTTAAAAGGCTCTCAACCTTTAAAATCGTAAGGATATTTTGATCGCGTTTGCCGATACCATAGATCATGCCTTTGTCTTTTACCAAAGTCTCTGGCGGCGGATCGATCCTGTTACGGTCTATTCTGATAGCCTCCGTCAAACGGTCTATCACGAAGCCTGCGATATTATCCTCATCTTTCATGACGATATATCTTGTGCTTGGACTTTGTTTTGTAACATTTAGTGAAAAACGCTTTCTTAGGTCGATAAGCGGGATAACGTTTCCACGTAGGTTAAAAACGCCAAGAACATAGTCAGGCACACTAGGAACACGGGTGTATTCGATAGGTTTGATTATCTCTTGGATATTTAAAATAGGTATCGCATACTCTTCCTCACCAACAACGAAGCCTACAAGTTGAACTATATCTTCATTGTTTTTTGACTCAGGCCCATCTATTTGATGTTTTTGTTTGCTTAAAACCTGATTTAGTTTATCGTTCATCCCTTACCCCTAAGCTAATTTTATATTTTTTCTAACAACGTTTTCAAGGTATTCTGCTGAATACGGTTTAGTAATGTATTCAGTCATACCAACCTCTACACCACGCAATCTATCTGTTTTAGACGTCCTTGACGTAACAGCAATAAGCGGTAGATTGCGATATTTAGAGTATTTGCGAATTTCACCAGCTAGAGTATATCCGTCCATCCTTGGCATCTCAATATCAATCAAAATCGCATCAAATGAATGTTCGCCAGATTTTATAACATTTAATGCCTCAACGCCATTAGTTGCTTCTATTATAGTTACTCCGGTTGGTTCAAGTGCTTTTTGCATGATGGTTCTATCCATTTTAGAGTCATCAACAATCAAGACCTTATAATCACTTGGCTTTTCCTTTGCTTTTGTGCTATCTTCTATTTCGGCCCTAATATCTACCTTGATATCTTTAGCCATCTCCATCATAGCACCAACATCTATAATAAGAGTTACGCGACCATCTCCTCTAATAGTAGCTCCGGCGATGCCTGGGATATTTTGTAAATAATCACCCATTGACTTAATAACGATCTCTTCTTGCCCAACTAATGTATCTACTATGATGCCTAGTTTTGCCTCGGCAACGCCGATGATAACAACATAAGTATGATCACCGCCATCAAACACTTTTTCAACGCCAAAGACATCCGAAAGCCTAACAAGAGATAAGACCTCATCTCTTAGTCTTAGAACGTTTTTACCATCGATCGTATAGATATCATCAATAGGTACGCGAACAGTCTCAAGAACGCTCGCAAGTGGTATCGCATAAAATTCCTCTTGTGTTCCAACAAGAAGCGACTGAATGATCGCAAGTGTGAGTGGAATTTTAAGCTTCATAACTGTGCCTTTTCCAACTTCACTCTCGATATCAATGATACCATTTAGTTTTTCGATGTTTGTCTTAACAACGTCCATACCAACGCCACGGCCAGATACGTTTGTAACCTTGGCTGCAGTTGAAAATCCTGGCTTAAATATAAGACCAAACGCCTCTTTCTCGCTCATCGCATCGGCTTCACGCTCAGTGATGATGCCTTTTTCTATAGATTTAGATTTAAGCATATCAGCATCTAAGCCCTTACCATCATCAACTATCTCAACGACGATATGGTTGCCCTCGTTGTAAGCTTTTAGCTGAACAAGGCCTTTTTCAGGTTTGCCCATTGCCTTTCTTGTCTCAGGATCTTCAATACCGTGGTCGCATGAGTTTCTAATGATGTGAACTAGAGGATCACCAATCTCTTCAACGATTGACTTATCAAGCTCCGTCTCTTCACCTGAAATTTCAAGATCTATTTGCTTACCAAGGTCGCGGCTAAGATCACGTATCATACGTGGGAATTTATTAAAGACTTTAGCTATTGGAAGCATTCTTGTCTTCATAACAGCTAGCTGGATATCAGTCGTAACTAGACTTAGACTTGAGACTACTTGATTTAGCTCCTCAAGGAATTTCTCGCCCTCATATCTCTCTTCCACGTCATCATAAATTTTTAATAAGCGGTTTTTACCAAGAACAAGCTCGCCGATTAAATTCATCAAGTGATCAAGTCTTTTTACTTCAACACGTATCGTTTGCTCTTGTGCTACTGCACCACTGCTTGCAGCTGGTACTTTTTTATCTGTGTCTCTTTCCCTACTAGGAGCTGGTCTTGCTGCAGGCGCTGGTGCAGCGCTTGTGGCTGGAGCTATCTCTTCAGGAGATTTTGGAGCTATGCCTTTTGAAGCACGTCTTGCTTGATCTTCTGCTTTTCTAACTTTTAAAAGTCTCTCTATCTCAGCTTCAACCTCAGAGTCACTTAACTTTGAAAGCTCAGCATCACTTACTTCAGGAGCTGCTTCTTCAGCTGGTGTGGCTGGCTCTGGCTCTTTTACTGGCTCAGGAGCTGGTGCTGCTGCTGGAGCTTCTGCAGCTGCGCTTGGTGCTTCACCTTCTGAAATTTGAGTAAGTCTTACACAAATATTTTTAATATCGATGCCAGCGGCTGCGTCACTACCGTTATCTCTAATGCTCTCAAGTAGTCCTTTCATCATATCAACTGACTCAAGAACAACGTCCATGATATCTGGAGTGATCTTTAGCTCGCCTTTTCTAGCTTTGTTTAAAACATCCTCCATGTGGTGAGTAAGCTCTGTTAAAACATCAAAATTTAAAAAGCTTGAGCTACCTTTTACTGTGTGAGCAACACGGAAAATTCTATTTAAAAGCTCCAAGTCTTCAGGGTTTGCCTCTAGTTCAACAAGGTCATGATCTATCTGCTCAATAAGTTCGAAAGCCTCTATTAAAAAGTCTTCCATTATTTCTTTCATATCATCCATGCTTCACCTCATTTTGCAGATTGAGAATGTGCTTCAATTACTTTTAGCACCTCTTGATAAAATACACTAGCATCAAATTTTGTAAGATACGCAGCGCCACCAGCCTCTTTACTCTTAATCTCACTAAATTCATTACTTAATGAAGAGTTAAATACAATCGGAACCTCTTTGAATCTATCATCATTTTTAATAGTTGAAGCAAAGCGGTATCCATCCATTTGCGGCATTTCGATATCACTTAAGATAACTCTAAGCTCTCTTGTTAAGTTATCTCCATATCTTTGATAAAGCTCTTCCATCCTCTCTAAACCCTCAACGCCGTTTTTAGCTTCAACCACGCTAAGGCCCATCTTCTCAAGTGCATCTTTTACCAGTTTTCTAGCAGTTGAGCTATCATCTAGCACTAGAGCAGAACCTTTTAGTTTTTGATCATCTGTTACATCAAATTCGATCTTTGGCGAATAAATTCCAAGCTCTTCAACGATACTTTCAAGATCAAGAATAAGAAGCACTTCATCATCTTCTATTCTTGTTACACCTGTAATCTTGCCCTTATCTAGAGTACCAGACCCTGAAGCAAAATTTGCAGGCTCTATGTCTTTCCAGCTTATTCGTCTAATCCTCTTTGCCTCATGAACGATAAAACCGATTAATATACCGCTAAATTCAGCGATAATAACACGTGGTTTTATGACTACACCCTCGGTTGGTTCGACGATATTCATCCATCTTGCCAAATTTATAACAGGGATAACCACACCTCTTAAATCAAAAATTCCCTCGATATACTCAGGAACGCCAGGAAGCTCGGTAAGATTTGGCATCTTAATGATCTCCCGCACCTTTGCGACATTGACTCCGTATATTCCTTCATATACTTTGTTTTCGGCCTTTTTAAAGATACGAAAATCAACAAGCTCCATCTCGTTTGAGTCCGTTTTTAGTACGTTGTCTCCAAACATCAATGTCCTTTCAAACTCATTTTGAGCAAATTCAACTTTTGCTGGGCGTATTCTACAACAAAATAACTTTGCTCGCATGCAAAACAAGGTAAATTTATATAAAATCTATCGTAAATATCAAATAGCTCACCTTGATGATAGTGTCCCTCTATCACTATACTTGCGTCAAAGCCCTGCAAATGCTTGCTCATTAGCTCCTTGAAGTTTGAAATTTTATAGTGCAGATTTTTCTTAGTAAGTTTGGCTAGTATCGCTTTTGAAATTTTAAAATCCAAAATTTTATCAAGCGCGTTCATAAATTTCAAAAACCATCTAAGCCTTAAAAACCTAAGCGCGTACTTATCTATAAAAGGTAAGAATATATCTCCGTGCGCGATCTGGACGTGCTCGCCACCTATCGTTCTAAATTTCACTGGCTGAGCGCAAATGTCATAAACCTTTACCCCCTCAAAGCTTAGCCTCTCTCCTTTGTCCCAAAAATCTCTAGTTTTATTAAATAAATTTGAAAGTCTAAAATCGTGGTTGCCCTCGAAGTAAAAAATTTCCACCTTTTGTGAAATTTTATTTATAAGCCTTAAGTGCTCAGCGTAAAATTCTTGCGTATATTCGCCCTCGCCCGTTAAAAAATCAAATATATCACCAAGCAAGAAAATCTGTGGCGGCTCTTTGATCTCTCCGCTATCGACAGCGCGCAAGAATTTCAAAAATCCATCGCGGTTTACATTTTCATGCGCATCAGCTAAAAAGATCGCTCCTTCTTTTATAACGGGGGCATATAGATATTCGCTCAAATTTTGCCTTAATTAAAAATTAGCAGAGCCAAAAAGCAGTTTTAGCTCTTTGCCTCATCTTTTTAGTCAAATTTTATAGGCTTGTAGCAAATTTTCACGATCTCGACGTCGCTTCTGCCTTTTGGTAAATTTAGTGCGACCTCATCGCCTTCAGCCTTGCCCAAAAGCTGCTTTGCAAGTGGCGAGTTTATCGAGATATAACCCTTGTCTAGGTCACTTTCGCTAACACCAACTATCGTGTAAGTGTGCTCAACCTCAGTCTCTTCGTCCATTATCGTTACACTTGAGCCAAATCTCACCCTATCATGCTCGTAGCTACTTGGATCGATCACTTCTGCGTTTGCTAAAAGTGCGCTAAGCTCTGCGATCCTAGCGTCTATAAAGGCTTGTTTTTCTTTTGCAGCGTGATACTCGGCATTTTCTTTTAGATCGCCGTGGCTTCTTGCGATGTCGATCTCTATTACGATTTGAGGGCGCTGCACTAGCCTTAGATCCTTTAGCTCAGCTTCTATCTTCTCGTATCCGTGCATTGTCATTGGTTCACTCATTTTTTACTCCATATTTTTTAAAATTTTTACTATATTTTTACTGCTGCCATGCCCTAAGTAGGCCCTTAACTCATCGCAGCCTTTTAAGAATTTTTGCCTATCGCAGCTTTTGTAAGCTCTTAGCAAATTTTCAGCCGTTGCAAATTCTTGGATAAACTCCTCATGAAGCGGCTCTTTGCCCATGAAGTCAAACATTATATTTGCTAGACCTGCGTGCTTGATCTTTACAAATTTTCTAGCTATAAAAACATCTATCGCTTTTGCCTTGTATGCTAGCACAAATGGCGTGCCAATGAGCGCAGCCTCAAGCGTAGCCGTGCCCGAGCAAATAAATGCAAAGTCGCTCTCGCATAGTGCCTCAGGCGTGTTTGTGACGATCTCAAAATCGCTTGTGTCACCATAAATTTCACCCACTTTATCAAGCAAAAATGGTGGCACGACAAGCAGCCTTGTAGCCTCTATATTTTTAGCAAGCTCTCTATAAACTGGCATCAGCCTTGAAATCTCTGACCTTCTTGATCCT
>CAUSWS010000029.1:0-10716 GCA_963535265.1 uncultured Campylobacter sp.
GCCACATCGAGGCTATCGGCTACTCGCTATATCTAAAGATGCTAGAAGATGAGATCAATAAGCTTCTTAATCAAGACTCCGCAAAGCTTGATAAGATCGATCTAAAGCTTAGTGTAAGCGCCTTTTTAAATCAAGAATTTATAAGAGAAGATAGGCTCAGGCTTGAAATTTATAGACGCCTTAGCAAGTGCAAAGAGGTGAGTGAAGTCTATGAGATACAAAGCGAGCTTGAAGATAGATTTGGCAAGATAGATACCTTTACAAAGCAGTTTTTAGACGTCATCATCATCAAAATTTTAGCTCTAAAAGCTGGCATAAAGACGATCTCAAATAGCGAGCAAAATATACTAATAACAAAAAATGACGACGAGAAGATCAGGCTAAAGTCACGCAGCAAGGACGACGACGATGTTTTGGCTGAAATTTTGGTCTATCTAAGAAAGGATAAGAGATGATAGATTGGGGCGTGAAGTACGCAGCGATATATAGAAGCACAAAAGGGATGTTAAAACCGGTTGAGGATATCGATTTTGTCGATATCGACTCACTTTATGGACTAGAGAAACAAAAAGAAATTTTGCTAAAAAATACTAGAAATTTTATAGCTGGCGACGAGGCAAATCACGTGCTTCTTTGGGGTGAGAGAGGATGTGGCAAGTCAAGCCTTGTAAGGGCTGTTTTTACTAAATTTTATAAAGAGGGACTTCGCATCATCGAGATCGGCTGCGAGGATCTAAAATACCTTGGCGACATCATCGACGAGATCAGAAAGAGCGAGTTTAAATTTATCATTTTCTGCGACGATCTAAGCTTTGAAAATGGTAGCAATGAGTATAAATTTCTAAAGCCTATCATGGATGGCTCGATCCAAAAGCCGCCAAAAAACGTCCTTTTATACGCTACATCAAACCGCCGCCACCTAATAAGCGAGTTTAAAAGCGAAAATGAAAACTCGCAGCTAATAGACGGAGAAATCCACTACAGCGACGCAGCTCAGGAGAAAATTTCTCTCTCAGACCGCTTTGGTCTTTGGATCAGCTTTTATCAAGGCAACTACGATGAGTACTTAAAAATGGTTGATTTTTACTTCAAAGACTACACTGGCGACAAAGATGAGCTTCACACGCTTGCTAAAAATTTCGCCACACTAAGAGCTAGCAGAAGTGGCAGGACGGCAAAGCAGTTTTACCTAACTTTTAAAGAAAATTTAAAATGAGATCAACTGATCTGTTTTTAGCCCTACTAAATCACAAAAGTAGAAATTTTGATGAGCTAAAATGGCCAGGCGAGGGCACTTTTGAGGTTATTTTGGGCGCTATTTTGGTGCAAAATACCAACTGGAAAAACGTTGAAAAAGCGCTAGATAATCTAAAAAATGCCAGCAAAGATAGCCTGCAAGGCATTTGCACGCTTGAAAACAGCGAGCTTGCCACACTCATAAAGCCAAGCGGCTTTTACAACACAAAGGCAAAACGGCTAAAGACGCTTTGTCTAGCTATAAAAAATGGATTTGGTGACTTTGAAAACTTTAAAGAAAACGTAAGTCGCGAGTGGCTCATAAGCGTAAAAGGCGTTGGCGCTGAGACTTGCGATGCGATACTTGCTTACGCTTGCGGCAAGCCTTATATGGTCGTTGATGCTTATGCGCTTAGGATAATGGCATATTTTGACTACATTTTTGAGAGCTACGACGATGCGGCTGAGTGGTTTAGCTCGCTTGATTATGATGAAATTTATAAATTTCTTGATAGTGAGAAATTTGATGAGGTTGAGGTTTTAAAGCTCTATCATACGCTTATTTTGGAGTTTTGCAAAGAGAATTTCAAAGGCAAAATTTTAAGCCAAAGTGGACAAGAGGTGCTTGATAGCATTAAAAACTAAATTTTTATTTTAAATTTAGCGCAAATTAGGACTTTTTATGTTTTATTTTAAATTCTATGCTAAATTTACGAGAAATTTATTTTAGGAGGAGTGATGACCTACGATAACATCGTAAAAACGATCGGTAATACACCTATCGTAAAGGTTAAAACAGGTGCTGACGAGGCTGAAATTTACGTAAAATTAGAGTTTTTTAATCCAGGCGGCTCTGTAAAAGATAGGATCGCATTTAATATGATCACAAAAATGCTAGCTGATGGCACACTAAAACATGGCGACACTATCGTTGAGCCAACAAGCGGAAATACAGGCATCGGCGTAGCTATGTGCGGTGCTGCGCTTGGCTTTAAAGTGATCCTTTGCATGCCTGAGAGCATGAGTATCGAAAGACGCAAGATCGTTGCAGCTTATGGCGCTCATCTTGAGCTAACTCCTGCAGCTGGCGGTATGAAAGCAGCGATCGCAAAAGCTACTGAGCTAGCTTCTCAGCCAAATCACGTAATGCTAAGCCAGTTTGAAAACAAGTATAATCCACAAGCTCACGAGCTAACAACAGCTGCTGAGATCGTGGCTGATTTTAGCAAGCTTGATGCCTTTGTAGCAGGCGTTGGCACAGGCGGCACGATAAGCGGCGTGGCAAAGGTTCTAAAAGAAAAAGGCTATGACACTAAGATCATCGCAGTAGAGCCTGAAGCATCACCAGTTTTAAGTGGCGGCAACCCAGGACCACATAAAATTCAAGGCATCGGAGCTGGATTTTTACCAAATACAATGGATATGAGCCTAGTTAGCGAAGTAGAAAAAGTAAGCAACGATGACGCACTAAACGCAGCTAGAGCGATCGCAAAGAGCGATGGCTTGATGATAGGCATAAGTGGCGGCGCTTCTTACGTGGCTGCAAAAAGAGTGGCTAAAAGACTTGGCGCTGGAAAAAAAGTGCTTTTCATAGCTCCAGATAACGGCGAGAGATACCTAAGTACAGAGCTTTACGGAGCGTAAAAATATGTGGGAGAGTCTAAAAGAGCTAGTTCAAACCGTCCGTGAAAAAGACCCATCGGTGCATAGTTGTTGCTTTTTGGCGATACTTATAAACACTCCTGGCATCCATGCGGTTTTATTTCACAAAATTTCTCATTTTTTATATGAGAAAAAGTGGTTTTTTCTAGCTAGACTCATCTCGCAAATAGCAAGATTTCTAACAGGCATCGAGATCCACCCAGGAGCAAAGATTGGTAGGAGATTTTTCATAGATCATGGCATGGGCGTGGTTATCGGTGAGACGGCTGAGGTCGGTGATGATGTGATGATGTATCATCAAGTGACACTTGGCGGCACTGGCAAAGAGTGTGGCAAGCGCCATCCAACCATTAAAAATGGCGTGACTATCGCTGCTGGCTCAAAGATACTTGGTGCCATAACTATCGGTGAAAATGCTAAGATCGGTGCAAACTCGGTCGTGCTAAAAAACGTCCCAGCAAACGCAACTGTCGTTGGCATACCAGCAAGAGTTGTCAGGGTAAATGGGACAAAATTTGAGCCAGAATTTATCATTTAAAATTTAAATTTACTCCCACTGCACCATAAAAATGCAAATTTTTGATACGGCAAATTTACTATCCACTATGTTGCTAGCGTTTTTTAGCTTTGCGTTGCCTATTATAATATTTGTCATTTTAATAAATTTGATAACAAAATTTATCAGGCGAAAGCTGCGCCAAAAATCTTACGTAAAATTTAACCAAAAAAATATAGCTGATACGTTTAGTGCAAACTTTTGCTGAGGGCATAGCTTACGCTTATGAAAAGAGAGTGCCGATAAAAGAGGACATATATTGTGATTTTTACATACCAAAAGGCAAGGTCTATGTTGAGTTTTGGGGCTTGGAAGATGACGAAGCGTATATAAAAAGAAAAGAGCAAAAGATAGGGCTTTATAAAAAATACAATTTAAATTTAATAGAGACAGATAACGACAAGATCGGTAATTTAGACGATCATCTATCAAAAGAGCTTTTGAAATTTGGTGTGAGTTTAAATTTATAAAAAAAAGGGGCAAGCGCCCCTGTGATTATTTTAAAGTTTGGATGTATTCAGCTACTGCTTTTGCATCTTCATCGCTCATTGGAGTAGCGA
This sequence comes from uncultured Campylobacter sp., assembly GCA_963535265.1. Lineage (GTDB taxonomy): Bacteria > Campylobacterota > Campylobacteria > Campylobacterales > Campylobacteraceae > Campylobacter_A. Next base: position 4,015 of record CAUSWS010000029.1, read on the forward strand.
TAGGTTTCATCATAGCACCAAGACCAAATTTATTTGCTCCTGTTTTGTAGCCTTTTAGAGCTGCTTCGATAGCTGCTGCATCAAGTGATGTTAAAGCTGGAACTTTGTTATTGAAAACTTTTTCAGCTTTAGCGCCATGACAGGCAACGCATTTTTTATAGATAGTAGCGCCATCTGCAGCGAAAGCAGCAGTTGAAAGTAGTGCTGCAACACTTGAAACGATTAGTAGTTTTTTCATTTGTCATCCTTTTTAAAAAACGTGCCGGCATTATAATACAAAAATGTAAATTTGCAAGGGGCGGGTTAAAATATTTTGGCTATAATCACCAAATGATAAAAGAAACAGCCAACAAAGCACTTTTTTTAGACCGAGACGGCGTCATAAATGAAGACGCTGGATATGTTTGCGAGATCAAAGACTTTAAATTTATTGATGGCATTTTTGATGCGTTAAGAGAATTTGCTAAGGCTGGCTACAAGCTCTTTGTCGTGACAAATCAATCAGGCATCGGCAGGGGCTACTACACGCAGGAGCAGTTTGACGCTCTAAACAAATTTATGCTAGAAAGCTTTAAAAAAGAGCAAATTTTTATCACAAAAGTCTATTTTTGTCCGCACGCTCCAGAGCAAAAATGCACCTGCAGAAAGCCAAATCCAAAAATGATACTTGATGCTTGCAAAGAGTTTAACATTGACCTTGAAAACTCACTAATGATAGGCGATAAGCCAAGCGACGTCGAGGCTGGCAAAAGAGCAGGTGTGGGTAGAAATTTCTTGCTTGATGGCATAAATTTTAAAGATGTAAGAGATGTTTTAAATAAGCTAAAAAAGGAAAAATCACTATGAATTTAAACGGAAAAAAGATAGTTATAACTGGTGGCGCTGGCTTTATCGGCTCAGCTTTGGCGCACTATTTTGATGAAAATTTTAAAGATGCTCACGTGCTTGTCGTGGATAAATTTAGAAACGACGAGACATTTAGCAATGGCAACCTAAAAAGCTTTGGCCATTTTAAAAATTTACTTGGTTTTAAGGGTGAAATTTACGCTGGTGACATTAATGATCTTAGCACGCTTGAGAAGATAAAGAGCTTTCGCCCAGACGTCATCTACCACGAGGCAGCGATCTCAGATACGACCGTAAAAGAGCAAGACGAGCTAATAAAAACAAATGTAAATGCCTTTGTAAATTTACTTGATATCTGCGAGAGTTTGGGCGCAAAGATGATTTACGCTAGCTCAGGAGCGACTTACGGCAACGCAAAGAGCCCACAAACAGTTGGCGAATGCGAAGTGCCAAATAACGTATATGGCTTTAGCAAGCTAAGCATGGATAATATCAATAAAATTTACGCAAAGCGCGGCGTGAGCGTGGTTGGACTGAGGTATTTTAACGTCTTTGGCAAAGGCGAGTTTTTCAAAAATAAAACAGCTTCAATGGTGCTTCAGTTTGGCCTGCAAATTTTAGCAGGCAAGACACCAAGACTCTTTGAGGGCAGCGACCAGATCAAGCGTGACTTTGTCTATATAAAAGATATCATTGACGCAAATATAAAAGCGCTTGATGCACCAAGTGGCGTCTATAACGCAGCTACTGGCAAGGCTAGAAGTTTTCAAGATATCGCAGACATCTTGCAGCGAGAGATCGGCGTAAATTTAGGTAACGAATATATAAAAAACCCATTTGTAGGCTCTTATCAGTTTCACACAGAGGCCGACGTCGCCCCAGCTAGAGAGGCATTTGGTTTTAGCGCGACTTGGAGCTTAGAAGAGGCGATAAAAGACTACTTGCCAGAGATAAAGAGAATTTATAAGGAAGAGATAAATGGCTAAGAGAGTTAAAATTTTAGTCGTCGGCGACCTCATGCTGGACCACTACATCTGGGGTAGCTGCGAGCGTATCTCGCCTGAAGCGCCAGTGCAGGTTGTTAAGATAAATAACGAAACCTATACGCTTGGTGGCGCTGGCAATGTGGTCAGAAATTTACTCTCCCTTGGCGCGAACGTGAGCGTGGCTAGCGTCTTAGGAGATGACGAGGCTGGCAAAAAGATAAAAGAGAAGCTTGCCGAGCTAAATGTAAAAGATGAGCTGATCCTCACCGAAAAAGGGCGTGAAAGCTCGATAAAAAGCCGTATCATGGCATCTCACCAGCAGGTTGTCAGGATCGATAAAGAGAGTGTTGTAAAGATAAATTTAGAAGATGAGCTTGTCTTAAAGGTCAAAGAAAATCTCTCAAATTTCAAGGCCGTCTTGCTAAGCGACTACGGCAAGGGCGTGCTTAGCGAAAAGGTCTGCCAAGAGATCATAAACGAGTGTGTGAGGCTAAATATCCCAGTGCTCATAGACCCAAAAGGCAGCGACTACTCAAAATACAAAAACGCGACCCTGCTCACGCCAAATAAAAAAGAGGCGAGCGAGGCTACAAATTTAAAGATAAAAGACAAGGCCGAGCTTGAAAAGGCGATAAAACAGCTAAAAGACGAGCTAAATTTGACCTATTCGATCATCACGATCTCAGAAGAGGGCATCGCGCTATATGATGACAGGCTACACATCTTTGCCGCTAAGGCAAAAGAGGTCTTTGACGTCACTGGTGCAGGAGATACGGTGCTTGCCACACTTGGCTACATGCTAGCAACTGGAGCTGACATAAAAGAGGCGATAAAGATAGCAAATCTCGCAGCAGCCGTCGTCGTGGCAAAGATCGGCAGCGCAACGGCTAGTTTTAGCGAGATCGAACAGCTGCTAAATAGCTCATTTGGGGCAAATTTCGAGCATAAACTTAAAAGTGTTGAGGAGCTAGAGGAAATTTTGAGCCAAAAGGGCAAGAAAAAGGTCGTTTTCACAAATGGCTGCTTTGATATCTTGCACGCTGGACACGTAAAATACCTAGCCCGAGCAAGGGAGCTTGGCGATCTTTTGGTCGTTGGGCTAAACTCGGACGCTTCAGTTAAGAGGTTAAAAGGCAAGGCAAGACCTATAAACTCGCAAGAAGATAGAGCTTGCGTGCTAAGCGGGCTTGGATTTGTCGATTATGTCGTAATTTTTGACGAGGATACGCCTTTAAATTTGATCACCAAAATAAAGCCAGACGTGCTTGTAAAGGGGGCCGATTACAAGGGCAAAGAGGTCGTTGGCAGCGAGATCGTAAAAGAGGTCAGGCTCATTGACTTTGTCGAGGGCAAAAGCACGACAGGAATAATAAAAAGGATAAAAGATGCTAAAAACGATGATAAAAAATGAGCTTGAGGCTCACCAAAAGACCTTTAGCGAGCATGTAAATTTGCTAGGCGAGCTTGAGCGTGCTTGCCAGATGGTGGCTGATACGCTAAAAAATGGCAAAAAGGTGCTGATATGTGGTAACGGCGGCTCTGCAGCGGACGCTCAACACTTTGCAGCCGAGCTAACTGGCAGATATAAAAGCGAGCGCCAGCCACTGCCAGGCATCGCGCTAACTACCGATACTTCGGCTCTTACGGCCATTGGCAACGACTACGGCTTTGACTATGTTTTCTCACGCCAGTTTGAGGCTTTAGCACAGGAGGGAGACTTGCTAGTGGCGATCTCAACAAGTGGCAACAGCAAAAACGTCCTTGAGGTGATAAAAAGTGCTAAAAAAATGGGCGTATTGGTGCTTGGACTTAGCGGCAAAGGAGGTGGCGCAATGAATGAAGGATGTGATCTAAATTTAGTCGTTAGCTCAAGCGATACCGCAAGAATTCAAGAGTCGCACATCTTTTTCATCCACACGATCTGCCAGGCCGTAGATGAGGCTTTTAGGGGCTAAAATGCAAGAAGCGATGGATAAATTTTTAAGTGATCCTTGCCAGCAAAATGAGGTAAATTTGATATCAGCTTTGAAAAAGGCCACATTTTTTGCTCCAGTACTTTTAAACCAAGCGCTTGCAAAGCCCGATGGTAGCGTAGTTTATGAGGAGGAGGGCTCAAATATCAAATTTATCCTCCTTGAAGATGAAAGCGAGAAGCTTAGCTATTTTCCGGCATTTACTAGCAAAGAGGCGATGAAGCTTTGGCGAAACGACAGCGAGCAAGAGAGCATAGAGATAGGGCTAAAAGAGTATCTTGCGATGCTAAAAGAGAGTAGTTATGCTGGTGTTGTGGTGGATGCTTTTAGCTATGACTTTGTGCTAAAAAGAGAGCCGATAGAAAAAATCCTCGCCTAGTGCGTAATAAAATTTATAAAATTTTACGCATTATTTTATGCAAATGGCTTTGATGAGGTAAATTTAAGCTGATAGCTTGTTTAAATTTGTTTTATAGGCTAGCTTTTTGCTGCGATCGGCGCTGGTTTATAAATTTGACTTGTTGGACGCGTTTATTAAATTTGATATTGTGAATGAGCTAAATTTAATAAGCTACAAATTTCACTATCTCGTTTATAAAATTTGATTTCATATATCTTTGTTATTGGTAGCAAAGTTAAATTTAATATATGATTTCAAAGCTACAAGAGCGCTAAGAATTTTAAATTTAAGTTGAAGATCGGCGGCTATCCTGCAACAAAGATATGTGGATAAATTTTACCGATGGAAATTTTAAATTTTGCAGATTTAACGCTTTAGTGTGAGGATCATAAGGGTAAAATTTAGCGTTAAAAACTTTAAATTTGCTCTTTTGTGGATTAAATTTATAACCTTTATACTCTAAATTTAAATGCAAAAGCAGTTTATCTCAGAGATAAAAAATAGCCAAAACCAAATTCGCAGTTTTTCTCTAAATAGTAATGTTAGCGGGTTCTTTAGTTTAAGGGTTGGAGCAAAGTTTAGTTTTAAATTTGACCTTTGTAGATTAAATTAGCAGATAGAAATTTTAAATTTTTGCAAACTTGTTAAGATTGTTGTAGAAAATTTGGTGATAAAAAGTTTTAAATTAACCTTTAGTAGATTAAAATTGCAGACTAAAATGCTCTATTTGCTAAAAAATTTAGAAAGATTTTCTATTTGAATACCGTTTGTAAATAAATAACCTCTATTTATCGCTGGAAGCTTTAAAATTCTAGCTTTTTCTTTAAATATTTTTGGCATTACGGCTTTGCAAAATGGCGTTACCAAGATGTATTCATTAGCGTAGCCAACGGCTATCTTGCCGCTTAGCACCACGCTTGTTTGTTTTGCTAAATTTGCACTTAGCTCATCTTTTTGAGCCTTACTTAAAAGCACATTTAGCTCTTTTGCCGCCACATCGACGCCTCGCACAACGTTACTATCATTTTTTACGACAAAAATTTCATCGTCTATTTTGACGATATTTGGCAGCAAATTTTGCCTATCAGCCTCCAAAAATTCAAAGCTTTTCTTCACACCGCTAAAGTATTCGTCCAAAAATGGCTCGCTAAAATTTAGCCTTACAAAGCTTCTTTTTAGCTTGCCTTCTAAATTTGTCTCATCGACAAAGTAGCGCAAATCTCGTTCGTCAAGGTAGCTTTGAAGCTCTTTTTTGCGTAAATTTAAAAGCGGTCTAACTAGCCAAAAGTGCTTTCTTTTCTCAAGCTCGCTCATGCCAAATAGCTCTTTTAGTCCAGCGCCCTTGCCAAGCTGCATCAAAAACCACTCAAATTTATCATCAAACTGATGTGCTAGGATCAAATTTTCATAGCCAAAATTTTGGCAAATTTCACTAAAAAACTCATACCTCGCCTCGCGCGCATTGCTTTCAAAATTTGACCCAGTTAAATTTACACTTTTTACGTAGATCTTTTTACCAAATTTGCTAGCCAAAGCCTTGGCGCTTTCAACTTCAAATTTACTCTCTTTTCTAGCGTTGTGATCGACTATGGCTAGGTCAAATTTGACCCCAGTCTCGTGTAAAATGTAAAAAAGTGCAGTGCTATCGATGCCGTGCGAGAAGGCAAGCAGGTTAGCACCCGAGCTTAGCCTACTAAGCACATTTTGGCTTATCATTTTGCTTTTTTGATGATTCTCGCGACTAGCTTTTGATCGACCGTGTCGCTTACTTCGCAAAGGTAGAGCGAGCCGATCTCAAGCTCTTTTACGTCGCTTTCATTAATCAAAATTTCGCCGTCTATATCTTTGTCCCAGATATCTTTTTTGGCAGCATAAAACATCTCGCCTTCGCTGCTTATGCCCTCAAGTGAGGCATAAATTTGCTTGCCAAGCTCTTTTTGCAAGCTCTCATTTATCGCTTTTTTAGTGATCTTTTCTATCTTGCTTAGCCTTTTTGAGATGATCTTGGCTGGGATTTGCTCCATTTCAAAAGAGGCTGTGTCCTCTTCTTTTGAGTAGGCAAAGGCCGAAATTCTATCAAATTTAAACTCTTCTAAAAACTTGCAAAGCTCGTCAAAATCCTCCTCGCTCTCGCCTGGATGTCCCACGATGACGCCAGTTCGCAAGAATGAATTTTTGGCATTTCTCATCAAATTTAAAAGCTCTTTTATCTTTTTAGCCCCACTTCCACGCTTCATTATCTTTAGCATATTTTCGCTGATGTGCTGGATCGGCATATCAAAGTAGTTGTGAAAAACTGGCGAGGCGATGATGCGCTCAACGAGCTCCTTGCTGGTCGTGCTTGGGTAGAGATAAAGTATCCTAGCGCTTCTTACGCCTTTTATCTTTTCTATCTCGTCTATTAAATTTATAAGTCCGTCGCTAACGCCGTGATCGCGCATATATGAGCTTGAGTCTTGGGATAAAAAGCTAAAGTCGTAGTAGCCTTTTTTGACTA
>CAUSWS010000030.1:0-10560 GCA_963535265.1 uncultured Campylobacter sp.
TCTTTTGCGTGGTCTTGGATGTAGTTTCTTCTTGGCTCGACCTCATCGCCCATAAAGAGATTAAACGTATCAGAAGCGCTTATAGCGTCGTTTATATCGATCTTTAAAAGTCTTCTGTTCTCAGGATTCATAGTTGTCTCCCAAAGCTGCTCTGGGTTCATCTCACCAAGACCTTTATAGCGCTGGATATATGCACCTTTTTTCGCATTTTTCTCTACTTCATCAAGCACGTCTATAACGTCACTATGCAAGTCTAGGCCGCGCTCTTTTATCTTTTGGCTGATGTAAAGCGCCTCTTCATAGAGTGGATTTGTAAATAAATTTTCATTTACCACAAGCTCTTCTAGGCCGCTTTCTGTTTGCACATAAATTCTAACCTCATCTTCGCTAACGTAGTGGTTTAGTATGTTGTGACCCTCAGCTTTTAAGAAATCTCTTAAAATTTCAAAAATTTCATTATAGCTTTTTGAGACGATGTCTGGATTTTCTATCATATAGCGGATCGCTGAAAGGACATTAAAGCGTTTTTCAAGCTCTTTTAAAACGCTTCTATAAGCCGCAACGATCTTTAAAAAGTCGATCAAATCCGCACTACCGATACCCTCTATATCAACGCCCTCGATGCCAGTTTCGATAAGAAATTCGTTTAAAGCTTTTTCATCTTTTAGATAAATTTCTTTTTTACCTTTTTTATAGCGGTAAAGTGGCGGCTGAGCTAGGTAGATGTGGCCATTTTCTACAACTTTATTTAAAAATCTAAAGAAGAATGTTAAAAGAAGTGTTTGAATGTGGCTACCATCGACGTCGGCATCAGTCATGATGATGATTTTATGATATCTAAGCTTTTCAGCGTCAAATTCATCTCCGATACCACAACCTAGCGCTGTTATCATATTTTTTATCTCATCAGACTTTAAAATTTTATCCAGTCTTGCCTTTTCAACGTTTAGAATTTTACCCTTAAGCGGCAATATCGCTTGAAAAACTCTATCACGTCCCTGCTTAGCAGAACCGCCCGCAGAGTCGCCCTCCACTAGGTATAGCTCGCTAATTACTGGGTCTTTGCTCTGACAATCAGCTAGTTTGCCAGGGAGCGTGCCTACACTCATGCTCTCTTTTTTGCGAGTTAGATCCCTAGCTTTTTTAGCGGCTTCTCTACCACGAGCTGCCATTAGAGCTTTATCCATTATTGCTCTTGCTTCGATAGGATTTTCTTCAAAATACTTTGTAAGCACGTCAAAAACCATCTTTTGAACGATAGGTTTTACGTAGCTTGAACCTAGTTTGCCCTTTGTTTGTCCCTCAAACTGCGGCTCTGGCACTTTTACGCTCACAACAGCGATAAGTCCCTCGCGGATATCTTCGCCAGTTATCTTTGTATCTTTTTCACGTGCAGCAGCATTTGCTTGAACGTAGTTCGTGATAACTCTTGTAAGGCCCGCTCTAAAGCCAGCTTCGTGCGTACCGCCATCTGGAGTTTTGATGTTATTTACAAAGCTTAGTAAATTTTCACTATAAGTGTCGTTGTAAAGCAGCGCAAAATCAACCATAACATCATCTTCGCCGCCGCTAAATGAGACTGCTTTGCTGACAGCATTTGCCTTGTTCATATCAGTTACAAAGCTCTCTAACCCACCTTCAAAGTGAAAGCTCTCACTTCTGCCATTTCTTTGATCTTTGAAATTTATAGTTATCTTTGGGTTTAGATAGGCTAGCTCACGAAATCTTTTTACTAAAATTTCATCGTCAAATTCAGTCACTTCAAATATACTATCATCTGGCCAAAACTCAACTTGCGTACCTGTGCGGTTTGTAGTTTTTATCACTTCAAGGTCGCTTTGTGGGATGCCTTTTGCAAATTCTTGTCTATGAAGCTTGCCATCACGTTTGATATTTACGATTAGCTTTTTAGAAAGGGCATTTACAACAGATACACCAACGCCGTGAAGACCGCCTGAGACCTTATAAGTGTCCTTGTCAAATTTACCACCAGCATGAAGCACAGTTAGAACAACAGTCGCAGCTGAAATTTTCTCAGTCGGGTGCATATCTACTGGGATACCACGACCATTATCACTAATGATCGCTGAGCCCTCACGTGTAAGCTCAACATCTATCGTATCGCAGTATCCTGCCATCGCTTCGTCGATAGAGTTATCAACGACTTCGTAGATCATATGGTGAAGACCGCTTATGTTAGTATCACCTATATACATGCCTGGGCGCTTCCTGACCGCCTCAAGACCTTTTAGTACTTTAATATTTTCTGCGCCGTAATTATTTTCCATCATAAACCTTTTTTAACTTATATATTTAATGGACTTATAACCGTTAGAAGCTCTTTTGAGCTAACAACGAAAGGTAAATTTTTATCTTTAAATCCAAACTCAAATTTCTCATCTTCTATGCTTTGTAAGAAGTCTATTAAATTTCTATTTTTTACATTTATGCTGATATCTTCTTCAAGCCCGGTTTGAAACTCTATCATCGTTTTGGCTTCAGAGTTATCTTCAATGATGCTCTCAAACGTGATACTCTCTTTTGAAAAAGTTATCTTCATCTGATCACTTAGCATAGAAATAGTCTTTATACCCTCAACCATCTTATCTCTGCTTAGCTCAAATCTTATAGCAATATCTTTTGGTATAACGCGCTCATAGTCAGGGAATTTGCCATTTATCAGCTTTGTGAAAAACTCAAAATTTTGGCTTTGAGCGATGAGGACGTTTTCATCATAGTAAATTTCTATCTTGTCAAAAAATAGCTTTTGAATTTCATTTATCGCCTTTTTAGGGATGATCAGTGAAAACTCATTGCTCGCTTCATTTGCAAATTTAAATACAGCTAGCCTTTTTGTATCGGTGCCTACTATATTTATATAGTTTTGTTTTATGTCTAGTAAAGCGCCATTTAGCTCAAATTTAGGGTTGTTGCTATCAATGCATGGCAAAATTTTCTTTAAGCTTCTGCCTAGCATTATGGCGTCTATGTTAAATTTAGCCTTGCCTTCTATCGTTGGAAACTCTGGGAAGTCTTCAAATTTATACATAGGAAGTTTGTATTTTGAGTTTTTTTGCTTGATGTAAAGATAGTTATTAACAGTTTCAAGCGTTACCTCTTCATCTTTTAGGCTTTTGATAATGTCAAGTAGCTTTTTACCATTAGCAGTTGCATAGCCCTCATCAACTATCTTTGCGTTGCTTAGTTTATATGCTAGTCCTATCTCGTGATCAGTCGCTTTTATGTTTAAAACTCCATCTTTTGCTGAAATGTAGATGTGAGAAGTGATAGCACTAAGATCTCTTTTTTCGAGATATGGATTAGTGTTTGTTACTATGCTCTCAAGCATGTTTTTGTTTATTAAAACCTTCATTAAATACTCCCTCTTATTTTTAATTTTCTTTTTGTTGTATTAGTTGGTAGCGTGAAAGTGTGAAAACCATCTTTTCTCACGCCAGCATCGTTATTTAAAATGTGAAAAGAATTTTTCATTTCTTCACATTTATTCACGAATTTCATTCTGTTTTTATCCTTTTGTTAAAATTTTGTTCTTTATCTCAGTCACTCTGAGGTTGAAAATTTCGTTGCTCTCCATGAGCTCGTTTATTTTTTTTATGTTGTGACTAACGGCGCTATGGTCTTTCATGCCAAAATAGTTTGCTATTTGAGGCATCGAATTTGTAGTAAGCATCTTCGCAAGGTAGATGATGATGCGCCTAGCCTCGACGATGTTTTGCACTCTTGACTTGCTTTTTATGTCGCTTGGCTTGATGTTTAGCTCTTTGCTAACGATCTCTATAATGGTTTCAAGATTTATATTTTCATGCTTCTCTTTGATGAGATCTTTTAGTGTGTTTTTAGCAAATTCAAGCGTTATCTCAACTCTCATCAAGCTTGCGTAGGCGTTTAAATTTATGATAGCGCCCTCGATCTCACGGATATTATCGCCCATGTTTGTAGCGATGTAGTCGATCACCTCTTTGTTTAGGTAAATTTTGTCAAATTCACATTTTTTGATGATGATGGCTATCTTTGTATCAAGCTCAGGCGGGGTGATATCAGCCATGATGCTTTGTTCAAACCTAGACTTTAGCCTCTCATCAAAGCCCTTTAGTGTCTTTGCTGGGCGGTCTGAGGTCATTACGATCTGACCTTTTTTGGCGATGAGCTCGTTAAAGGTGTTGAAAAACTCATCTTGAATTTTATCGGTTTTGCCTAGAAACTGCACGTCGTCTATTAGTAAAACATCACAGTTTCGGTACTTTTCACGAAATTTAGGCATCGAGTGGCTATTTAGATGCGTGGTAAAGTCAATCATAAACTGATCGCTCGTCACGCAGATAACGACCTTGCCTTGATCTAGGCAGTAGTTGCCAACTGACTGAAGCAGGTGTGTCTTGCCAAGACCAGTTGTGCCATATATAAAAAGTGGGTTGTAAAGCACGCCAGGCTTGTCTGCAACTGCCTTTGCGTTTAAAAATGCAAACTGATTTGAGTCGCCGCAGACAAAATTTTCAAATGTATATCCAGGGTTTAAAATGCTGCTTTGCGCCTTGATCTGCTTTACATTTACTTGGCTTTGTTTTATATTTTTTAGCTTTGTTTGGCTAGTTATCTCGACCTCTGGCTTTTTGCCGGTTTTTACTTCGTAAAGGTAGGCTATCTTTTCTGCGTATCTAGTTTTTATAAATTTAGCCATCAATTCACTCGTGGCGTTAAAAACTATAAAATCTTCGTTTGAAGCCTTTTCATTAAATTTTAATTGTTTGATGTAGCAGTCAAATTCATTAGCTGATATTTTTGTCTGTAAAAGCTCTAAAATCTCGTCTGCTAGCAAATTTCAACCCTTTTTATTTAATGAATTTTATTAGCGATTTTATCTTAAATTTAATAAAACCTTTGTTAAACTCTGACAAACTTTTTCACGGCGTGAAAAAGTCGTGAAAAAGTATTGAAAAGATTGTGATGAAAATTTTAGGAATCGATCCAGGCACGAAAAATTGCGGTTACGCGATACTTGAAAAGAGCAAATTTAAAACTACTCTTCTTGAAGCTGGGCTTATAAAGATAAAGCCAAACACGCTTCAATACCAAATAACAGAGCTTTGCGAGGGGCTTGACCTCATCTTTAAAAACCATAAATTTGACGAGGTCGCGATAGAGGACATCTTCTTTGCCTACAACCCAAAAACGGTCTTAAAGCTAGCTCAGTTTCGTGGGGCGCTTAGTCTTAAAATTTTGCAGCTTCATGGGGACTTTGCCGAATACACGCCACTTCAAGTGAAAAAGACGGTCACTGGCAAGGCAAAGGCTGACAAAGAGCAAGTGGCTTTTATGGTGAAGAAAATTTTAGGCATAAACAAAGAGATAAAACCCCTTGACATCACCGATGCTATCGCGATCGCGCTAACTCATGCGAATAATTTAAGAATAAACTAAATTTGATAGGAAAAATATGGCAACACTAAAAGCTTTACTAATCGGCGATGTGAAAAACTACGGCTTGCAAAATGCGACTGATAAGCTAAATTTACCTTGGAGCTCAGCTATTTTTAAAGTAGCTCAAAATGGCGAAATTTTCGCAAATGAGCTTGGCTTTGAGGGCGATAGCGTCGCTGATACGAAGCATCACGGCGGCCCTGAGAAAGCAGTATTTGCAAATTCGTTTGCAAACTACGCCGAGTGGGAGAGTTTTTTAGGATTAAAAAATATGGCTTATGGGGCGATGGGGGAGAATTTATGCGTTGATGGGCTTGATGAGAGTAGCGTCTGTGTGGGCGATATCCATAAGGTAGGCTCGCTCGTACTTCAAGTCTCGCAGCCTAGAAAGCCATGCTTTAAGCTCTCAAAAAGATGGGGCAATGAAAATATGGCAACTCATATCTTTGAAACAGGCCTTACTGGCTGGTACTACCGAGTTCTTACGCCAGGCTCATGCAAGGCGGGCGACGTGATAGAGGTTATAGAAAATGACCCAGTTCATATGAGCATTTTAGAGATAAATAGGCTATTTTACGCACCAAGTGAAAATTTAAATTTACTAGAGAAATTTAACGCTCTCACCACTCTTACAAATGGCTGGCATGATGATATGAAAAGACGCATTGAAGGAATTTATAGCACTGAATTTATGAGAACACTATAAAAAAGCTATAAACATTTTCATTTTTGCTCCGATTTTGTTTTACAAATAAATTTCAAACAAAAATTAAAGGAGCAGAGGTGTTTCGTTCTATCACAAATAAGATAGCACTAGCCTTGATGATCTTACTCATCATCTCGTTTTGTGCTATTTCCGCAGTTAGCTATTTTACGTCAGAAAAAAAGGTGGTTGAGCTTGTTAGCCAAAAAGAAGATCAAATTCTAAAAGATGTAAAAGGTGTCATAGATACGTTTTTTGATGAAAATTTAGAATACGTTAAAAAATCTTCAGCTGTTATAGATGAGTTGCAAAGTGGCGATGATATAATGAATTTTGTTTTGCTTGAAAAAAAGATATCAAATTCCATAATAACTTATGTATATTATGGTGATGAAGATGGACGTTTTTTTCAGTCAGATGGTAAAAGAACAACCGTAGCTGATAAATATGACCCAAGAACTAGAGGCTGGTATAAGAGTACAAAAGAGAAAAATAAAGAAATTTATACCGAGCCAAGAGTCACTTCTACAAATGATCTAGTTATCACTTTTACTGCTCCTGTAATAAAAAATGGTAAATTTGAAGGTGTTTTTGGTATTGATATAGACATTAAAAAGTTAAGTGACAAGATCCTTGACATTGGTAAAACTAAAGAAGGTGGATATGCTTATATTATGAAAAAAGATGGAACTATGCTTATTTCTGATATAGCTTCAGAAGTCGGTACCATCTTACCTGCTACAAAGGTCGTCTCAGAAAAATATGCCAATAAAGAATTTTACGAAAATGGTCTGATCTCATATAAAAACTCTAAAAACCAAGATGTAACAGCTAAAATTTTACCTATTAACGATGATGGCTGGCTTGCTGCTGTTGCAATAGGTGCGGATACATTTTCAAAGCATACTATACCTATCTTAAAAGCGCAGCTAATACTTGCGGTGCTCTTTATAGTCATACTTTCAGCCATTGTTTTCGTGCTACTAAAACGCTCGCTTAAACCTATCGGAGTTATTAAAGAGAAGCTTTCTGATACCTTTAAATTTATCACTTATGAGAGCAGCACTGCTCCAAGTAAGTTAGACATCCACACGACTGATGAATTTGGCGTGATGAGTGAAGAGATAAATAAAAATATTGACAAAGTCATAGTTGGTATCCAAAAAGATAATACTATGCTTGAAGAGCTAAATATAGCTGCGAATAATATGATAAGAGGAAGTCTAGGCGTCAAACTAAGCGAGAATCCAAACAACCCATCACTTATCAAACTAAAAGATTTGCTAAACACTTTCTTTAGTTCTATTAGTAAAAATTTGGGCAATGTAATAAATATATTAAATGCTTACTCTAAAAATGACTATACAGCAAAGATTGAAATAGATGAAAACATTGAAGCTGATCTAAAAGCTATGATGCTTGGTATAAATAGCTCTGGTGTTGCTATTTGCAATATGCTAAATGATAATCTAAGCCAGGCACAAATTTTGGAAGAAAAAGCACAAATTTTATCTGAATCTATGAAGAATTTAACTTCAGGAGCAAATAAGCAAGCAGAGTCTATTCAAGAAAGTGCAGCAGCTATCGAAGAGATGTCAAGCTCAATGAATGCAATATCTCAAAAGACAGCGGATGTTATAAGACAAAGTGATGAGATCAAAAATATCATCATCATTATCCGTGATATTGCTGATCAGACAAATTTACTAGCCCTTAATGCTGCCATAGAAGCAGCTCGCGCAGGAGAACACGGACGTGGCTTTGCAGTTGTGGCTGATGAGGTTAGAAAGCTAGCTGAAAGAACACAAAAAAGTCTAGGCGAGATCGAGGCAAATACAAATGTACTTGCTCAATCAATAAACGAGATGAGTGAATCAATCAAAGAACAAACTACAGCTGTTGATATGATAAATCAAAGTGTATCTCAAATAGATAATGTTACAAAAGAAAATATTTCAGTTGTTAATACTACAAATGACGTAACTAGCGAGATAGACAGCATGGCAAAGGTCATACTAACAGACGTTAGAAAAAATAAATTTTAATACCCCAAAATACTACTAGGCTCATGTAAATTTACATGAGCCTTTAAAATTTTAAATCTTTTTTACGCTAAAATTACCAAAAATTTAAAGGAGAATATATGCCACTACTTGATAGTTTTTGCGTAGATCATGTGAAGATGAAAGCCCCAGGAGTTAGACTAGCAAAGAGTATGAAGACCCCAAAGGGCGATGATATCAGCGTTTTTGACTTGAGATTTTGCAAGCCAAATGAGGAAATTTTGCCAGAAAAGGGCACTCACACTTTAGAGCACCTATTTGCTGGCTTTATGAGAAACCATTTAAATGGCAACGGCGTAGAGATCATAGACATCTCACCGATGGGCTGCAGGACTGGCTTTTATATGAGTGTGATCGGCACACCTAGCGAAGAAGCTGTGAAAAAGGCGTGGCTTGCTTCAATGAAAGATATCTTAGAAGTCAAAGATCAAGATAATATCCCAGAGCTAAATAAATTTCAATGCGGCACTTACAAGATGCACTCGCTTGATGAGGCGCATGCCATAGCAAACAAAATTTTAGCACAAGGTCTAGTCATCATAAATAACGATGAGATCAAGCTTGACGTTGATGCTATGGGACTAAAAAAGCACTGATTTGAAGCCAGTAAAACAAGAAAATCAAGCCTATCTAAAAGAGCAAATTTTAACCTATCTTGGTAACAAACGCTCTCTTTTAGGCTTTATCGAGCGAGGCGTAAAATACGCAAAAGACGAGCTAAAAAAAGAGAAGCTTAGCTGCTGCGACCTCTTTAGCGGAAGCGGCGTGGTGGCTAGGTTTTTAAAACAAAATAGCGAATTTTTAGTCGCAAACGACTTGGAGCTTTACAGCTTCATCACAAACTCATGCTACCTACAAAACGCTACAAACGAGCTAAGAGATGAGATAAATTTTTGGCAAAAAAAGCTTGAAAAAGAGATAGAAGAAAACCTTTCTGAGGGCTTTATAACAAGGCTTTATGCCCCGCAAGATGATGAAAATATCGCTTTTGGAGAGCGGGTCTTTTACACGAAAAAAAATGCCGAATTCATTGACACCGCAAGAAGGCTCATAGATGAGATATTGCCAGAGGAGATGAGAAAATTTTTCATAGCTCCACTACTTTATAATGCAAGCGTGCATGCAAATACGAGTGGAATTTTTAAAGGTTTTCATAAAAATAAAGAGGGCATCGGTCAGTTTGGTGGCAGGGGACAAAATGCCATCTCAAGGATCACCTCTGATATAAATTTGACTAAGCCTATTTTTTCAAATTTCAGCGTGCCATTTGAGGTCTATCAAAAGGATGCAAATTTGCTCGCAAAAGAGCTTAGCAACCTTGATCTAGTCTATCTTGATCCACCTTATAACCAGCATCCATACGGCTCAAACTACTTCATGCTAAATCTCATCACAAGTTATGAAGAGCCAAGTAAAATTTCAAAAGTCTCAGGCATCGCAAAGGATTGGAATAGATCAGTCTTTAATAAAAAATCGTCAGCAAGCGAGGCATTTTTTGAGCTTATAGCAAATTTAAAGGCGAAATTTGTGCTTATCTCGTTTAACTCAGAGGGCTTTATCAACCAAGATGAATTTGATAAAAACCTAAATAAAATGGGCAAAGTTCATCTACTTCGCCAAAAGTATAATGCCTACCGCGGCAGCAGAAATTTAAAAGCTAGAAACATCCACGTAGACGAACTTCTTTACGTTTTGAAAAAGTAAATTTAGCGCTCATTTCATCACATCTAAATTTCACTAACGTAATTGTTAGTTTTACTCATCCTCTGGCAAGCACTTCTCAAAGATAAATTTATGCTCATTTGGCAAGGTGTCGTAGATAGCATTTGCTAAATTTCTTATCTCCCAAAGGGCGGATTTTGAGCTTCTTAAAGAGATGAAATTTTGCAAGCTTCTAGCATTTATGCTCCACGTAAGCTCGGTTTTATAGCACTCTGGCAAGCAGTATTTAACTATATCAAGGCTTTTTGTAGTTGAGGTTAAAATTTCACGTAAGTTTTCAAGTGCTTTTATGCTTGCGTTATCGACCATTTCGTCATTTGTTAGCACGATAAATTTAGCCGCACGCTCAAACTGCCCTACTTCAAATTTCTCCTCCTTTTTTAGCTCTTTTAGCGTATAGCGTGTTGATTTGACGCTTAGGCTTGCTATGCGGTGGCGGGCTAGCTCTTGAAGTAGCGCGCGAGAGATACCTTGGATGTAGAAGTTGTAGCAAAGATGCTCTAGTGTTGAAGCGTGTTTAAATTTATTACCCACCCTATCTATCAGCTCGACATCTTTTTCGCCGCCATTGTCGCCTTTTTCAAAGCTTTGCCAGCATGTGCGGATCGCGTGAGAGCAGATATTTAGTGGAGT
>CAUSWS010000031.1:0-10539 GCA_963535265.1 uncultured Campylobacter sp.
AGTTCAAACTGCTATCGCTTCATGGGAATGGGGTGCTTATCTTGGCGATGAAGGCTTAGAAAAAGGCATCAGAGTTAAAATTTCAAGCTTTGCTAAACTTGCCCCTGCTGCTCAAATGAACAGAGCAAAGGCTAGCTCAAACTACCTAAGCTCACAAATGGCAAACTACGAAGCAAAAGAGGCTGGATACGACGAGGCGCTACTTCTTGATAGCGAGGGCTTTGTGGCTGAAGGTCCAGGTGAGTGCTTCTTTATCGTTGAAAATGGCGCATTGATCACTCCACCAAATGACAACAGCCTACTTAGCATCACTCAAGATACTGTCATAAGACTAGCTCACGACCTTGACATCGAAGTAAGAAGAGAGCGCATCACAAGAGATCAGGCATACACAGCTGACGAGGCGTTTTTCACTGGCACTGCAGCCGAAGTAACACCGATAAATAGCATAGATAACCGCATCATCGGCAACGGCGCTAGAGGCGAAGTGACAAAGAGACTACAAAAAGCTTACTTTGACGTAGTTTATGGTCTAAACAAAAAATACGAATCATTTTTAACATATATTTAAGATTTAAAGGAATGAAATGCCCGCTGATTTAAATGATTATTTCAACAAAAAAAAGCCAGGTAATGACAACAGGGGCTCGGGTCAAAATAACGACAAAGAGCCACCTTTTAAAAAGGATTTTAAAATGCCAAATATACCAAGTGGCTTTGGTAAATTTGGTGCACTAGCCTACATCATAATCGCCATTATCGCGATCCTTGCTATCACTCAGCCATTTAAAGTGATACACTCAGGCGAGGTCGGCATCAAAGCCACAGCGGGTAAATATGAGCCAAATCCTTTGCAACCAGGATTTCACTTTTTTTTGCCATTTATCCAAAATATCATCGTAGTTGATACTAGAGTTAGGATCATCAACTACACTTCAGGCGAGGACATGGGCGAGAGCTTGCAAAAGTCTTATCAGGGAGCTGGAATTTTACGCAAAAACTCGATCTCGGTTTTGGACGCTAGAAATTTACCAGTTAGCATCGATATCACCGTGCAGTACCGCCTAAATCCAGAAAATGCACCACAAACTATCGCATCTTGGGGTCTTAGCTGGGAGAGCAAGATCGTTGATCCTGTCGTGCGTGACGTGGTTCGCAGCATCGCTGGTAAATACACAGCCGAAGAGCTACCAACTAAAAGAAACGACCTTGCTAGGCAGATCGATGAGGGCATAAGAAAAGACATCGACTCTCAGCCAAACAAGCCAGTCGAGCTTCTAACTGTGCAGCTTCGTGAGATCATCTTGCCTTCGAAGGTAAAAGAGCAGATCGAGCGCGTCCAGATCGCTAAACAAGAGGCTGAGAGGACAAAATACGAGGTCGAGCGGGCAAATCAAGAGGCTCTAAAACAAGCTGCCCTTGCAGAAGGTAGTGCAAAAGCTGCTATCATCGAGGCAAAGGGTAAGGCAGATGCTATCAAGATCGAGGCTGATGCGACTGCGTATGCAAACAAAGAGATCGCAAAAAGTGTCGATCAAAATTTATTAAATTTAAAACAGATCGAGACACAAAATAGATTTAACGACGCTCTTAAAGAGAACAAAGATGCCAAAATTTTCTTAACACCTGGTGGAGCTGTGCCGAATATCTGGCTAGATGCAAAAGATAGAGTAAAAGCTAGCTCAGTTAGCGAAAGGTAAAAATGAATAGCGTAGCAAAAAGTATAGACTGGCAAAAGGTTGGTGGATTGCTCCCGGTGGTGGTTTGCAATCACGCTACAAACGAGGTTTTGATGCTTGCTTATATGAACGAAGAAGCACTAAGTTTAAGTCTATCTAGTCGCTACGCTCACTACTTTTCACGCACTAAAAATAGAATTTGGAAAAAAGGCGAAGAGAGTGGCAACACGCAAGAGATCAAGGCTGCATTTTTAGACTGCGACAACGACACCTTGCTTTTAAAAGTCGTTCAAAATGGAAGCGCAGCTTGTCACACTGGGGCAAGATCTTGCTTTTTTAACGAGATAAATTTAGAAAATTTAGAAATTTCAGATGAGAAATGCGAGGTTAAAAAGCCAAGCTACGGCGTCATTGACGAGCTTTATCACGTTATAGAGGATAGGAAGCTAAACGCAGATCCGCAAAGCTCATACGTAGCTAGCCTTTTTAAAAAGGGTGAAAATCAAATTCTAAAAAAAGTTGGCGAAGAGGCAGGCGAGTTTATCATGGCTACAAAAGATCTTAGTTTTGCCAAGCAGATAAAACAAGATGAGCAAAAGGCAAAAAATGACCTCATCTATGAAGCAGCCGATCTTTGCTTTCACGCGCTTGTGGCACTTTCAGCCCACAACATACATCCAGATGCCGTCAAAAACGAGCTTGCAAGACGTTTTGGCATGAGTGGCATCGAAGAAAAAAGATCGCGAGATGTTAAATAGCATCAAGCACAACATACTTTTCATACTTCAAAACGCCAAACTTATCGACTTTCTATCCTATGGTTGGGTATTTTTAGCCTTTATATTTATCGTTCTTTTAGGAATTTTTGTTGCAATAAAATCATGGTGGCAGATAGGATTTTTATTTATCCTAGCTGGTTTTTTGGGACTTTTTGCAGGCAACTACTACGTAAACAAATATATAAATAAAAACCTAAGACCTGTTAGCATAAGCAAAATAAACACAAAGCAGCTTCAATATGTCGATGCGTTGATGGTTGATTTTAACATCACAAATAACTCAAACTACACATTAAACATTTGCAAAATCGAGCTTGGCTTCTACCTTGGTTCAACGCAAAGCACGAGAAATTTTCTAAATTCACTAAACCCTTTTGTTAAAAAAAGGATCATTTTAAATGAAGCGCTTTTGCCAAAGCAAAGCAAGCAGATAAGAGAATTTGTCAATGACTTTGCCTTCATTGACTACAATATCACCAAAAAAGCGGAGTGTTTTTGATGAGCTCAAACTACTTTACCATCGTTCATATCATCGTGCTTTTCGCGATCGCACTACTTTCTATTTTATTTCTTGTGCTCTCACTTAGAGCTGAGCGAAAGCTATTTTTATCGCTACTTTTTACAAACATTTTGGTCTCAACCACGCTTGCCATTTTTTTGATGCTAGTTCTTGATAAATACACCAAAAAAGGCATAGTCGAGGGCGTAAAGAGCGAGCGAGTGTTAAGAAATGAAAGCATCGTCTTTCGAGGTCAAGTAAGAAATGTCGGCAAATTTACCATTAGCAAATGCACCCTTACAATTAAGCTTATTAATCAACCGCTAAATAAAAATGACCTCGGTGGCGAGGCATTTTTTAAACCAAGCGGGATCTCATTTTTCTCATGGTTTATTGGAGGCGATGAGGACGAGAGGCCAAACACTGTGGCATATAAATTTGACGTAGCTCAAAATTTACCAAAGCAAAAAGCAGTGTCATTTACAGTGACTATGCCTTATCCGCCATATTTTAAAAATGGTATGAATATCACAAAACTTAGTTGCTACTAATAAATTTAGATAAATTTTTAGTCTTTATTGCATTTTGTAGTTACAATCTGGCTAAATTTCTCTTAAAATAGCTCAATCCCTAAAATTTGGCTTATCTATAAGATAAATTTGAATATGAAATTTTAAACCAAAGCCAAAAGGCAATGGTTTAAAATTTAGTTTTAATGTCTTGAAAGATAGTTTGTATCGTAGTTGTTGCTTAAAAAGTCTTTATTTTCCATCATGGCGATGTGAAAATCTTTTGTTGTTTTTATGCCGCTTATTATTAGCTGATCAAGAGCTACTTTCATCTTGTGGATCGCCCTAGCTCTATCAGTGTCCCAAACTACGAGCTTGCCGATCATACTGTCATAATACGGCGGTATAGAGTAGTCTTGATAGATATGGCTGTCCATTCTCACGTTGCGGCCGCCTGGACAGACATATTTTGTGATCTTGCCAGGGCACGGAGTGAAGGTATTTGGATCCTCAGCTGTGATTCTGCATTCGATCGCATGGCCTTTTAGCTCGATGCTCTTTTGTGACGGTAGCCTTTCGCCCTCAGCCACTTTTATCATAAGCTCGATGATATCAAGTCCGCTTACCATTTCGCTCACTGTGTGCTCGACCTGAAGCCTTGTGTTCATCTCGATAAAGTAAAAGTCTAAATTTTTATCAACCAAAAACTCAAACGTACCAGCTCCCTCGTAGCCGATCGCTTTTGCCGCTTTTATGGCAGTTTCGTGCAATCTCTCTCTTGTCTTTTCATCAAGAAGTATTGCTGGGCTCTCTTCGATAAGCTTTTGATGGCGGCGCTGCATAGAGCAGTCACGCTCGCCTATATGAAGCACGTTGCCATGACTGTCGCCGATGATTTGAACCTCGATGTGGCGTGGGTTTAAGATATATTTTTCCATATACATTGTGCCATCGCCAAATGCGCTCATCGCCTCGCTCTCAGCCGACCAAAATGCTTTTTCTAAATCAGCCTCTTTTTCAACCACACGCATACCACGTCCGCCGCCACCTGCAGCAGCTTTTAGTATGACAGGGTAGCCTATCTTTTTAGCTAGCTCTTTTGCAGCTTTTGTGTCAGCCACTGCACCGTCTGAGCCTGGTATTACTGGCACGCCAGCTCTTTGCATGACCTGTTTTGCCTTGCTCTTATCACTCATCAAAGCCATCGCAGCAACGCTTGGTCCAATGAATTTGATCTTGTGGTGTGAGCAAATTTCAACAAAATTTTGATTTTCACTTAAAAAGCCATAACCTGGGAAGATAGCGTCTGCTTCGCTGATCTCAGCTGCGCTTATGATAGCTGGGATGTTTAGGTAGCTGTCGCTTGAGCGCTCTTTACCGATGCAAATAGCCACGTCGGCGTATTTTACGTAAAGCGCGTCTTTGTCAGCGGTTGAATAAACTACAACGGCTTCTTTACCCATCTCCTTTATCGTTCGCAAAGCACGAAGAGCGATCTCGCCACGGTTTGCGATTAAAATTCTTTTTAATTCCATTAATTTTTCTCCACGCCAAATAACGGCAATCCAAACTCAACTGGCTGTCCGTCAGAGACTAGCATCTCAGTGATCTGGCAGTCAAACTCAGCCTCGATCTCGTTCATGATCTTCATAGCTTCGATGATGCCGACTACATCGCCTTTTCTCACTCTTTGACCTACTTTTACAAATGGTGCAGCACCTGGGCTTGGAGCAGCGTAGAAAGTACCTACCATAGGAGATTTTATGCTATCTTTTGGCGAATTTGCAGCTGGTTTTACCTCTGAGCTAACGACAACATTTACAGGTGTTGGCGCTGGAGCTGCTGCTTGAGCCACTGGCTTCGCAGGCGCGCAATAATCAGCAAATTTCTCTACCTCGACCTCAAAATCACCACTTTTTATCTTGATATGATTCATCTCCATACCATTAAAAAATTCGATAAGCTCTTTTATATCTTCTTTTTTCATAGAAAATTCTCCTAAATTTTTATATAAGCATCTAATTGTAGCGAAAAATAGATAAAATTTTTTTATGACATAAAAATTTATCTTTCTAAACATAATTACAGCTATCTAAAACTTTTACTTTTGTCTATTTTTTCGTATTTAAAATTCTTAATTACTTATAATTTTACAATCAGCATAGGCTATTAATTTTTATTTTAAATTGACTTAGCATGTTAAATATGTTAAACTCGGTGTCCAATTTAACTTAAAAAGGACAAAAATGAAAAAAGTTATGTTATTGTTATTAGTAGCAGCTTCTACAATGTTTGCAGCTGTAAATTTAAATACTGCTTCAAAAGAAGAGTTGATGAGCCTAGATGGTATAGGTGCTTCAAAAGCAGATGCTATTATTGAGTATAGAAAAGCAAATAAATTTAACTCGATAGAAGATCTCAAAAACGTAAATGGTATAGGCGATAAGACATTTGAAAATTTAAAATCAGAAATTTCAATATCTGGCGAGACAAAAATAGACGAAACAAAATCTAAAGCAAAATCTAAAAAAGATGAGTTAAAAGAAAAAGTAAGTAAAAAGGGCAGCGAGGCAAAAGAGAAGAAAGACAATGCTAAAGATAAAGTAAAAGAGAAGAAAGAAAAAGTAAAAAAAGAGGTTAAAAATAAAGCCAAAGAAAAGATAGAAAAGTAAAATACGACATTACTTTTAAAATAGGAACGCTTAGCGTTCCTAATCCTTCTTATATTTATCTTTTTTATTATTACTTTTTGTATTTTATGTCTTATTTAGTTTTAGCGAATAACTTCTAATTTATTCCTATGCAAATAAAGCTATATTTAATGCAGTTGATAGCTCATTATAACATTAGAAGATGATCCAAATTTAATGCTGGCAAGGGTGCAGTATTTACCATAGATGACACTAAGTCAGGCTCTTAATGCGGAAACCGTTGTGGATAAAACTGGCTTTACATGAACTAAATATAGATTTGGTATACATCACAACAAAATAAAGCTTGAATCAGGTCAGTTGTTTGCCGAACACTTAGTGAGAAATAGATAAATTTATATAAGATTTAGTTAAAGGCGCAGAGTTTAGAGATAGTTTGCCTACTAAATTAACTATATTGATATATCAAGCATATGATGTTCTTTTACGCCACTTTCATCATCTTTTTCATCTTCCAAATTCTCTTCATCTTTAGCTTTTTCGTTTTGCTCTTCATTTTCAAACTCACTCGCTTCTTCTTCACTCTTTTGACGCTCGTGCTCTTTTTCAGGATCAAGTCTATACGACTCCTCCATCGGACGCACCTCTTTGATCTCCTCGTTTTGCTGAGTGGCTAGCTCAGATGCCATTAGCGCTTGCATGTCAAAGCGTGCTTGCTGGTTTGCATGCACCTGCGAGACGACTGGGGCGTTTTGGTTGATGAAGTTGCTATTTCCTAAAGGTGTTACCGCCATTTTTAGCCTTTATTTATTATGATCGTTTTGTAGTTTGTGTAAGTGACGTTCGCGCCATTTTCACGCCTTAAATTTTCGCGTTTGGTGTAATCCACCTCATATCTGCCAGCCCCTTTTACGCTAAATTCCACGCAAAATTTAGCAGCCATCTCTAGCACGTCTTCTGGTACTTTGCTTTTGTTTGTTTTTATGATGACGTGAGCGCTTGGGGCGTCTTTTAGATGAAGCCAGATGTCGTCTTTTTTGGCGAGATCAAGTAAATTTATATTGCCTTTTTCATTTCTGCCAACTAGAATTTTAAACTCTCTAACGTAGAAAATTTCAGAATTTTCGCTCACATCTTTTATCTGGCGCTCTCTTTGTTTTGCCTTGTTTTTTGGACTTAAAATTTCAAGCTCGTAAGCGCTATTTGCCTCTTTTAAAAGTGACTTTAGACCTTCTAAAAACTCGATCTTTTCACTTAAATTTCTCTTTTCTATCTCCACTCCAAGGGCTTTTGCCCGAAGTTTTTTTGATCTTGCATAAAATTCATTTGCGCTATTTTTTGGCGTATCGCTAAGCTCTAGTTTTATCTCGTTTCCATCAAAATCTTTAATGCAAATTTCTCTCTCATAGCCCTTAAAATTTGCCAAATTTGCAAGCAAAAGCGTGCCGTAGTTTGCAAACTCCTCGCTCTTTTTCATAAGTTCATCTTTATCTTCAAGCGAGTTTAAAATTTCCCTCATGCTATCTATCTTTTTTTGCGCACTTGCAAGCTTTGCCTCTTTTAGGCTAGCTATCCTTGCTTCATTTATCCTAGTGGCTTCACTTTTAAAAAACTCATCAAAGTCTGTTATAGGCTCACACGGCTTTTCTTTTATAGCGATGGCTGGAAGTTCTTTTAAGACCTCGCCAGTTTCTATTTTTCGGTAGCTATTATCGATATGTCTTAGCGACTCGATGATGACGTTGTTTTCGTCAGTTATCACGGCGTTTGTAAAGCGGCCAGTAAATTCAAGATAGAGGATGAAATTTTCGCTTTTATATGAGCCGCTTTGAGTGCAGGTAAATTTTAAAATTCTATTGTCTTTTAGGCACTCGACGCTTTTTATGTGCGAGGCGTTAAAGCGTTTTTTTAGGACATTATCAAAGGGCGCTTGATAAATTTTCGCCTCTTTTAGCTCATCATCTTTATAGATCGCAGAATTTGACTTATTTAGATCAAAAATGATCTTTTCGCCGCTAAATTCAATAAGTATAGCCATGTCGCTTACGCGCTTTGCTTGGCTTATCTTTTTAAATTTTGATAGATAACTTGCTATTTGAACTAAATGTGCGTACTTCATGCGTGGATTATATCAGAAATGTTGCAAAAATATAATGTAAATTAATTCATAAAAAATTAAATTTCAATTTTATATAATGATAACGATTTTTAAAATAATTAATTTTTTAAAGGATAATAATTGAGTAAATTTCGTATTAGTATTGCACTTTGTTTTGCGATTTTAGCTCTAAATGGTGCTGATGTAAATTTCGTAGAAGATAGCGCGGACGATGGCTATAGGGCGACAACGAGCGAAGTTGGTAAGACAAATACACCTATCCTCGAGATACCGCAGACCGTAAACGTTGTGACAACCCAGCAGCTAAAAGACAAAAAGCCAGAGACGCTTGCAGAGAGCCTTCAAAACGTAAGTGGCATAAGCTATGGCAACACAACAGGCGGCATTTTTGACTCGATCACAAAGAGAGGTTTTGGTGGCGGACGCGACGGTTCTATTATGCGAAATGGTGTACCAGCTAGCGTTATACATAGCTTTAATAAAACCGTAGAAAGCGTCGAGGTGTTAAAAGGTCCAGTTAGCTTGCTTTACGGCGCACAAGAACCAGGTGGCATCATAAAAATGGTAATCAAAAAGCCAAAATATGACTTCGCAAACGAAATTTGGGCTGGTCTTGGCAACCGCAACTACTGGAACACAGGCTTTGACACCACAGGGCCGATCGCAGATAGTGGCTTTGCGTATAGATTTATATTTAACACGATGAAAAAGGACTACTGGAGGGAGTTTGGCGAATATAAAAACGTCCTTTTTGCACCATCTCTCTCATACAAAGGTGATGATTACCGCATAAATTTTGCCTATACTCACACTCGCTCGACCGACCCGATCGACCGAGGCATGTATCTCATCCCAAGCGTGGCGAACTACTGCCTATAGATAAGAAAAGACGACTTGACGAGCCATTTAATAAGCTAAAAACAAAGCTTGACACTGCTGATATAAATTTTGAGAAAAATATCGGTGAAAACTGGATGCTAAAGGGCTCTTATGCCTTTTCTCGTTCTCGTCATGAGTATGGTCACATCAGACTAATGAACGTAAATTTAAACACTGGCGTTGCATCCAGACGAAATGAGGCGTATGACGGCTTTATCCACCGCACTCACGCTGGATCACTAAATTTAAATGGCTATGTAAAAACAGGCGAGTTAGAACACAACTTGCTCTTTGGCATCGATACAAAGGAGTACTACCGCTATAGACCCGGTGCGCTAAATAGCTATAGTTCTGGCACGACGCAAAGAAATTTCCCTATAAATATCTATAACCCAGTCTATGGCACGGTCGCCTATCCGACCGATAGAGCCTCAAGTATCCAGTATCAAAAGCTAAAAACGATCGGATTTTACGCGCAAGATAACATAAATTTAACCCAAAATTTGATCTACTCTTTAGGAGCTAGATACGAATACTATGACCAAGTCGCTCGCGGCACAACTAGCGGGCCAAATAGCACAGATCAGCAAGATGGCAAATTTACGTGGCAAACAGGGCTTTTATATCTACTAACGCCCGAGTGGTCGGTCTATACCAACTACGCACTACGCACAAAGTTTCAACCCGCAAATGGCTATCAGTGGCTCAGACATCGGAGATATAAAGCCAGAAGAGGGCAAAAGTATAGAGTTTGGATCTAAATTTCAAAACGATAGCATAACAGCAAGTGCAGCGGTTTTTAACATCAACAAGAAAAACATCATGCGCACCGTAGATGGCGTGAGTACGCCAGTTGGCGAGGCGCGCTCTAGAGGATTTGAGTTTGATTTTAATGGCCGTGTAACGCAAGGGCTAAGTCTTGGCGCTAGCTACGCATACACTAAAACTGAGGTGCGAAAAGATAGTGGTGCGTTTGCAGTGCTCGTTGGCAAACCGCTTGAAGCCACGCCAAAGCATCAAGCAAGCCTCTTTGCTAACTACGACTTTGGCCATCTTGGCGCAAAAGGGCTAAGGATCGGTGGAGGAGCTAGGTATTTTGGCTCGTGGTATACATACTACATGAGGACAAATTTACCGGCTGTGCCAGCAGGAACAGCCTTTAAGATAAATAGCGCGGTTGTTTATGATGCCTTTATCAGCTATGATACAAAGATCGCAGGCTATGAGACAAATTTCTCATTTAATGTCAAAAACCTAACCGATAAGCTCTACTACACATCTTCATCGACTGGCACGCAGGCAAATATCATACCGATACAACCAGGCTATGCTAGGCAGTTTATGCTCACGGCATCGGTTAAATTTTAGTTTCACTAAGCCTTTTGGCTTGGTGAATTTTCTTTAAATTTAGCTATTTTTGTTAA